>CALPOI020000091.1 GCA_943325145.2 Candidatus Planktophila lacus
CGATGGTAAATCTAAATCGGCCAAGCTATAATCAGTCCCAACCATGTCTCTACCCCCTAATTCACCCAAAAATGCAGTGGTTCCAACATTTAAAACCAATTCATGCATGTTTTTCTTCCAGTTTTTGGGAGAGTTAAAATTACTTAACTGACTAAAATAAATAGTGCTAATACTTACGAAACATAAGATTAGCAATGATTTATATAATGTGAACGTACGTAAAGTCATCCAGCAAGATTAGTTTAGTTTACACAAATATATTACTTATTCCCCAAACTACAACCCTTTTATCATCCCCAACAGTAACAAGTTTTTCATTGGAAATCCATTTAACGGAATTTATTGAATGGGTATGACCACCTTGAGGTCGTTCTATTTTTTTTATTAATGACAAATTAGTTGAATTCCATATTTTCAATGATTTATCTCGACTCACTGATGCGAATAAAATCCCTTCAGGATGAAAAGCAAGCTGATAAATTGCAAAATTATGTGCGGGAAATTGATGAATATCTTCTAAATTTTCGTTGGAAACTAAATGTAATACACCATCTTTTCCACCACAGATGCTTACGTCTTTTTTAAGAGGAAAATCAATTAGAAAATTTACCCCTTGTTCATTAATTTTTCTACTGACAATTTCATTGTAATAATTTGTTTCAAAAATTTTTGCATTTCCATCTTGACAACAAATTGCAATTTTAGCTCCGTTTTCAAGTAATTCAATATGTCTTATTTTACCACAATCAATAGGTAGCGACATCAAAAAAGTAAAATTAGATAAATTCCAAATAGAAATATTACCAATTGCATCTGTTATGTAAAGATGTTTTTTAATCTGATTTACTTGAATACAGAAAATTCCTGTGGTATGGTATTTTAAATGTGCAACTTCTTTTTTATTGTCTACATCTACAATATGGACATCACCTGAACTTAAACCAGCTACCAAATAAGACGTGTTATCAATGCACTTTAACGCATATGAACTTGCACTTAAGCGAATTGAAAAATTATCCTGCTTTTTTTCAGATAAATTCCATCGAGCGATAAATCCATCTCCAGAAGCAGTGTAAATATAATTGGGTGAATTTGAAAATGAATCCAACGAATAGATCGCTGCACTATGACCGTTTAACTCAAAAAGTTTTTCAATTAAAACTTCAGAATTCATCTTCTACTTGTTCGCTATTAACTTGTTTGAATTGTAATTCGTAATCTTTTGGAAGATGATCAAAAAAAGTATCCCCTCTTAATCCTAAACGTAAACATTCGAGCGGAATAACTTCGTTTGGTGCAATATTTCCTAGATTAACATTTGCACCAAATAGTTTCAAAAACCATACTTGTTGATTTTTTTGTGGTGCTTCCCAAAGAATTTCTTCTGGTTTAACTTTAGCGATGATTTTGTTGATTAGCATTGTATGAGCAGAACCATTCGGTCTAAAAACACCTACATTCCCTGCTTCTCTTCCCTCGGCAATTACTTTCCAGGTTCCAGCTTGTAATTCAGTTGTCATCATTTTTATCCATCGGTTAGGACTAATTAAAATACCTGAGTCCTTTGAACCAACTTCTGATAATACAGTTCTGTCTTTTGCCATTTTATGAATCATTTCACACTTTTTATCGTGTTCAATAATAATGGAGCCATCCGAAATTTCAACTAAATCTAACCCATAAGAATCAATCATTCTTAAATAATCTTCAAATTTCCCTCTCGCGTAATAAACTTCAAAAAGAGTCCCTCCAAAATACGGTCTGATACCAGCTGATTTATATAAATTTATTTTTTCAGTTAAGTTATTCGTTACAAAAGCTGTACCGAATCCAAACTTCACAATGTCTGTCAAATGATGATTTGCCTCAATGAAATTTGCAGTTTCTTGCAAACTCAACCCTTTATCCATCATCATTGTCAATCCTTTATTTCTTGGCTTTAATGGACGCTCAGGAATAAATGGTAAATCAAAATTCATTATGTATTGTTTAGTTTGGAAACAAATTTACTATTTTGATTTCATTTTGTAAATCGGAATACAAAGAAAATAGCTCTTTTGATTTTTCTTCGTCTTCCATGATGCATTGATTCAATAAAAATAATGCAAACTCTTTGTCAAAATATAAATAATGAAGATTCACTAATAACAAACGTGTATAAAAACTTAATTCTAAATTATTTGCTTCAATTTCTTCAAGAAATTTCTTTGCAGTAACCACTTCTTTTTGATTCATTAAGAAATCTACATAATCATAGATAATATCTTCATTATCTGGAGTGTAATTATAAGCAGTTAAATAAGCAGTTCTAGACTCTTCAATTAAGCCAATTTTTTCATAAGCACCAGCAATTACATGGAAATAACCAGCGTTTTGTGGATCTATTTCAATTGCTTTTAAAATTAGTTCTATTCCTTCTTTTGTTGCACCTTCCAAATCTAATACTATTCCCAACCCTAACCATGCATCACCAAAATCAGGTGCAAATTCTAAACATCTATGGTAATATAATTTTGCCAATTCATACTCCCCTAACTGTTCGTAAGACTCTCCTATGTAACATAATACAAGTGCATCTTCCCCATCAATCTCCAAACATTTTTCAAAGTGATGTATTGCAGTGAGATATACCTCTTGAGAAAGGTAAGCACTTCCTAAATTAAAATGCGCTGGAGCAAACTCAGAATTAATTAAAACGCAATAATCAAAAGCCCAGATAGCTTTTTCTTGATTGTTCATTTTAGCAAATACATTGCCCAAATTGTACCACGCAGTAAATGAATAAGGATTTTCATCTATAAATGCAGAGTAAGACTGTATGGCTGCTTCTAAATCACCTAATTGCTCCATACAAAATGCTTTTTCGTAGAATGCTACTTCATTCGTCGGATTTAAAGCCAAGACATCGTCTAAAGTTTTAAGCGCTGATTTATAATCTTTCAATTGCTCATACTCCATGGCCAAGTCAATTAAAATTTCTTCTCTATCTTCAGGTTCAGAAAGTTCTACAGCCTCTTGGAAATATTTTATTGCAGTTTTTGAGTCCCTTAATTGACTAAAAATTGCTGCTTTCGTTAAATAATGTTCGCACGATGGTTCAGTAATTTTTTCGAGTTGCGTCAAGATATTCAACGCTTCTTTTAATTGACCTGTTGCGGAAATCGATTGTGCCTTCCTTAATTTAAAGAACGTATTGTGTGGAAACTGCTCCATGGCTACGTCTGCACAAATATTAGCTTTTGAGTACAGTCCTTGTACCAAATAATGATCTAAAATATATTCAAACGCATCACTGTCCATGAAACCTAAATTGTCTCCAGACAAATATGCTTCGAACCGATTTAATTCTTCTTGATAGTTATTATCCAATTCGTTTTCATCATCTTCAAAAAACATAAGAGCAATTTTTGTTTTGTTAAAGGTATAACTTTAATCCAAGCTTGAAAAATATATTTTTTGAAACATCCTAAATTTTAAAAAATCATAATTTCTTTAAGTGCTTTTTAAGTTTTTAAACCAATGATTACAAGTTATTTAAAAATATATGGGTATAAAATTTGTGATTAGAGGATTTCTATTTTATTGACTAATTAAACAACCATACAAATAAAACCCTCAACTAATAATAGAATAAAATAAAAAGGTTGAATTCAAAGAGGATAAGCACCTTCTTCGTAATTCAACCTTTTGTGAAAATTATTTATTAGGGATATTGATCCCTAAATAATTATTTAGTAAATAACATTTCTCTGAACTTAGCTAACGGCCATAATTCATCGTCCACTAGTAATTCAAGTTTATCTGCATGGTATCTTATTTCGTCAAAATAAACTTTAACTCTATCACAATATGCCACTGCTTTTTCTTCAATAGATTCGATTTTATTTACTTTCTTTCTCTCTTCTAACATTGTATCACACAATGTTTTCATTGTATTTAGATGAGTAGAGATTTTAGAAATTATTTCAACTTGTCCTTTTGTTGCATCTTTTGCAGCATCACCTAAAACACTATTCAAACCTTGAACATTCTGAATCAAACGATTTTGGTACTCAACAACTGAAGGTATAATTTGATTTTGAGCGATTTCTCCAATCAAACGTGCTTCAATTTGGATTTTATGCACATAGTTTTCAAAATCAATGTCTTTACGAGCTTCGATTTCTCTTTCTGTTAAAATATTCAAGCTTTCGAACATTTTAATCGTTTTTTCTTCTGACCAAACGCCCAATGCTCTTGGTGTATCTTTGAAGTTGTTTAATCCTCTGCTCTCAGCTTCTTTCACCCATTCTTCTCCATATCCATTTCCTTCAAAACGGATTTTCTTTGATTCTGTGATTAATTTTTGTAATTCTTTTAAAATTGCTTCGTCTTTAGAATCTCCAGAATGAATACGAGCATCAACATCTTTCTTGAACTGAATTAATTGATCTGCCATGATTGTATTTAAAACGATCATTGCTGAAGCGCAATTTGCAGATGAACCAACTGCTCTGAATTCAAATTTATTTCCTGTAAACGCAAACGGAGATGTTCTGTTTCTATCTGTATTATCCAACATAATTTGTGGGATTTTACCGATATTCAATTTCAATTCTGTCTTGTCTTCTGGAGTCATTTTACCAGACTTCACATTTTTCTCTAATTCATCCAACATATCAGATAAATGAGAACCAATAAACGTAGAAATGATTGCTGGAGGAGCTTCATTCGCACCTAAACGGTGATCATTACTTGCAGAAACAATACATGCTCTTAATAAATCAGCATTGTTATGAATTGCAGCAATTGTATTCACAAAAAATGTAAGGAACTGAAGATTTGATTTTGGGTTTTTTCCTGGAGCTAATAAGTTTACACCAGTATTTGTAGACAATGACCAATTGTTATGTTTTCCAGATCCATTTACACCTGAAAATGGTTTTTCATGTAGCAAAACATGGAAATCATGGTTGATGGCAATTTTCTCCAATAAATCCATCAACAATAAGTTATGGTCATTCGCTAAATTACATTCTTCGAAAATTGGTGCACATTCATATTGATTAGGAGCAACTTCATTGTGACGAGTAGTAACTGGAATTCCTAAGCGTACTGCTTCTTGTTCAAAATCCCTCATGAATGCCTCTACTCTCTCAGGAATTGAACCAAAATAATGATCTTCTAATTGTTGTCCTTTCGCTGAAGCATGGCCAAACAATGCTCTTCCTGTCATCATGATATCAGGACGTGCATTGTAAAAAGCTTTGTCAATCAAGAAATACTCTTGTTCCCAACCAAGGGTAGCATTTACTTTCACAACGTTTTTATCAAAATATTGACACACTTCCACTGCAGCTTGATCAACAGCATGAAGCGCTTTAATTAATGGCATTTTAAAATCCAACGATTCACCTGTATAAGAAATAAATATCGTTGGTACACACAATGTTTTTCCGATTACGAAAGCAGGTGACGACGGATCCCATGCTGTATAACCTCTTGCTTCAAAAGTATTTCTGATTCCTCCATTTGGAAAAGAGGAAGCGTCTGGCTCTTGCTGAACCAATAAATCTCCGTCAAATTTTTCAATGGCTCTTCCAGGACCAACAGGTTTAAAGAAAGCATCGTGTTTTTCAGCAGTAGAACCAGTTAATGGTTGAAACCAATGGGTATAATGTGTAGCACCTTTTGTAAGCGCCCAATCTTTCATTGCAGATGCAACTTGATCAGCCATTTTACGATCTAAACGAACTCCGTTTCCGCTATTAATTGCATCTACCATGCTTTTGTAAGCATCGCCTGGTAGAAATTCACGCATTACATCTAAATGAAATACGTTTTCAGCAAATAAAGTGGAGATTTTTCCATCATAATTGGAATGTTTTGCCTTTCTGTTCAAAACATCTTGATACGCTTTTTGTCTAATTGTTGCCATTTTTCATTATTTATTTCGACAAATATAAATAATTTAGGGGGTAGCATCTTAAAAAACATATAAAATTTTAGAAATACCCCCTTATTTTTTAGTGCAACTGTAAAAAAAACATAAATTAATGGAAATAAAGTTTACAATTTAGCACTATTTCTATTTCCCATCTCGATTACTTCCATTTTTTGAATGGAACTACCGTCGATTTTAAATCTTAACAAGGTTTTAACTGCATGAAATCCTTTATTTCCAGCTGCACCTGGATTGATATGCAGACAATTGTATTTAGAACTCATTTTGACTAACAATATGTGAGAATGTCCACATACAAAAATTTTTGGTCGATATCGCTCAATTAATTCAACTGCTTTCGGTACGTATTTATCTGGCCTTCCTGCAATGTGTAGGATTAAAACAGTCACTTCCTCTACACTGAAAAACTGAAATTCAGGAAATTCACTTCTAACAATGGAATCGTCAATATTGCCATAAACCCCTCGGGTAGCTGAAATCCTTTTTAATTCATCCATAACTTCTAGAGAACCAATGTCACCTGCATGCCAAATTTCGTCCACTTCAGAAAAGTAGTTTTTCACTTTTGGATCTAAAAAACCATGCGTATCAGAAATAACACCTATCTTTTTCAAGTTTTATTGAATAAATTAAATTGTTAAAAATACAAATCTAGTAAAGTTTGAATGATTTTAATTTCAGAAATAGATTAACTTTGTGATAAGTATATTTAATTAAACAATTGATTTTAAACTATATTTAAGTTTGGTCTTGGTTAATTTATTTTATTTTAAAAAGTAATTAAATCCTAAATTATGAAAATTGTTTTTTCTTTAGTTTTAATGATTCTGTGTGTAACAACCTATTCACAAAACAAATCCATTCAATTTGAAACTAAAACATTTGCTGAAATCAAAGCATTGGCAAAAGCCCAAAATAAACTGATCTTTTTAGACGCTTATACAAGTTGGTGCGGCCCTTGTAAATACATGGCTAAAAATATTTTCACAAACGATACGGTAGCAGATTTTTACAATTCACGTTTTATCAATGCGAAAATAGACATGGAAAAAGGTGAAGGAATTGAATTAGCAAAGTTATACCAAGTACGTTGCTACCCAAATCTACTTTACATCAATGGTGATGGAGAAATAGTTCATCGTGTTGGTGGAATGAGAAAAACTGCTGATTTTGTTCAATTAGGTCAAACAGCTATTGACGGCAAAGGTACTTACAAAGAATTTTCCAACACATTGAAAATAGAAAAGTCAAATTCAACCTTTCTTAGAAACTATATTTCATATCTTTCTTCCACTTGTTTACCTGTTGATTCTTTATTGTCGAATTATTTCAATCTTCAATCTAAAGATGAACTATTGTCAGCAGAAAATTGGAGAATGATACACAAATTCGTAAAAAATTATTCGAGTAAAGAATTCAAGTTTTTTGTTGAAAATAAAGATAAATATGCACAATTATACACAAAGGATTCTGTTGACGCTAAGATTAATGAAGTATACTACACCTATGGCAGGTCTTTAATTTATAGTAAAACTCCAAAAACTGAAGAGTTAGAAAAATACATTCTCTCTTTAGAACAAATGCCAATCGCTACACCTAGAAAAACAGCTTTATACTTAAGATTAGAAAATTCTCAAAAAAACAAAGATTGGAAAACATTCGCTCAATTGTTGACCGAAGCCAACATTTCATTGGTTGGAGAAGAAATGTATAATTCAATTGCATGGACAGTTTATGAAAACATTGATGAGGAGGCTGTATTATCAAGAATGGCTGAACAAATGCAACGAATGCTGAAAAATAAAACAGAACTTAACTATTTTGCTGAATACGATACTTACGCCTCATTGTTATTTAAGCTTAAACGAAAAAAAGAAGCACTTAAAGCCGCGAACACTGCCATTGAGCATGCAAAAGCAATGAATTTAAATCCTGAAGATTATTCAAAAACAAATGAATTGATCACGAAAATTAATTCATTAAAATAATTAAACTTATGAAAAAAATAGTACTAATTGGTTCGATCTTTCTTGGAATCACATCTTTCGCTCAAACAACTGAAAATTACAAATACAAAGGATCTGTTGGCTCGATGCAAGTAGAGGTTTCATTGGTTGTTAATGTTTCTAAAGATGGGTGTATACTTGCATTTACTGGAACATATGACCATAAAAAATTAAAAAAACAAGTTGAAATGTTAGGTGAATTCAACGCATGTGAAAACGATATTTCGAACCCTGATGCTCCAACAATTCTTAAGGAAATGGATGGTGACAAACAAATTGGGATATTTACTCTTTCTACCCTCGGTGATCCGATTAGTACAGGGAATTGGACTACTCCTGATGGAAAAAAGAAATTACCAGTTAAATTATTACTTCAAGAAGGAAGTAAGAAAAAATAATTCTATTTAGTTTAGACCTTTTTCGTTCATTGTCAAAACTTTTCATACTGAGTTTTGTTAGTTCTTACAAAAAGTAAACATGAGAACTTTAGTTTCAAAGTTAATATTATTGATAGCCCTGTTTTCAATAAGTGGAATACTTTCTTGCAATTCACAAAACAAAATCACCTCTAAATCCTATAACATGAACTACAAAAAATTAAATCCTGAAGAAACTAGAGTGATACTAAACAAAGGAACTGAAGCTCCATTTATTGGTGAGTATATAGATCACTTCGAAAAAGGTATTTATGTTTGTAAACA
>CALPOI020000092.1 GCA_943325145.2 Candidatus Planktophila lacus
TATTCGATTGCAAAGCGATGATTGGCAATAAATCCTTCTTCAAACTGGTAGGACAAGCCTGCCAAACCTTGGAGGCGAACTCCTCCATAATTTTGCGGATTGCTTGCTATTTCATTGTAGAAGTACATGCTAGGATCGCTTCCACGTAAAGTTCCAACCCAGCTTCCTTCTAATCGAAGTGAACTTCCGAATCCTTTCCACCAGTTGTATCCCAACCAAGTGGTTGCATTGATTTCATCACCGAATTGATAACCAACTTTATTTGTGTTCAATCGAACAATTCCTTGTACTTGTGCACTATACGTTAGGTTTTCGTGCTGTGTTACAAAGGTGACTCCTGGCAATGCATCCACTGTTCCTGAACCTAATTGCATCATGTAAGGTAAACGATTCCCTGCATAAAACATGTCGTTATTTAATCCTTTCAGCTGAATGGAACCTGTTGGAAGTGAAACTCCCAAACTTGCTACTACTTGTGTAGTCGTATTTTTTACGATACCATACAATGCGTGCAATTTAGTATCTCCTAAACCATTGGTATGCATGTCCATGTGTGCATCTGTAGACATAGTCATCCCATGGTGTGAATGTCCACTCATCATGTTCATAGGCATACTATTCGATAGATAGTTGAACATGACCATAGCGGTTAAACGGTTCGTAATACCTACCATTCCCATCACCATGTGCATGTCCATACGCATGGAAGGTGTATATCCCAAGTAGTTAGTATACACGTTGAGTTCAGAAATAGCACTTCTACCTTGAATCGGCGTACCCATTCCCATTTGCATGTAACGATAACTAAGCATCCATTCATTTTTAGGATGAACATGGCTAATCATTACACCCGCGGGTGTAAGGTTACGAATACAATGGCACGATACATCGCACGATTCAGTAGTTTCTTGAGATACAACTATTAATTGAAATCCTAAGAATACTACAAGGCAAAGTTGTTTTAAAAACATCCTTTGTTTGTTTAATTCACGAAAATTTTGACAGTGATTGAATGGTTCTACGATTTGTAGAACGCTTTTATTAGTTTCGATCTATTGTATGCAACATTTAAATCCTAAAAGGATACAGATGGAGATGTTAAAATTCAAAAACTAATATTGATTAAGCCGCCAAAGTCGGTGGATGAAAGATGGAAGCTAAATAGGAATCAGAAGTTGTTTCTGAATAGTTAAATTGAGCTTTATTAAGTGATGATGAGATTATTGGATAACTAAATTGCTCTGTTTCTTGAATCGGAGCGGTTAATTCTACCACTTCTAGTTTAAATTTTGAAGTTTCAGAAGTTGATTTTTCTTCTTTTTCCTGTTTTGCCAATTGTTTTGCCAAATGACATTTACCATTACATTGTAATTTTGGTTTGGCTTTGTTCTCACAAAATTTACGCGTAATTTCTGCTTGATTGAGGGTGTAATCTACAAATAAATAACCTTTAATCAGCGAATTAGAAAAAATAATGCTGACCATTAAGAAAAGCAACGCTTTTGTAAAGGCTTTATTCATGCTGTAAAGATAGAGAATTCTGATGCGATATATTAAAATTAATCAATAATTTTTAGGCTTCAGTTGGTTTTACAGGCAGAATTTTTTTTTCACAAGTCTATGACAATTGGTAGTAAAATAGAAAAGGTTGTTCCGGTATTTTCTTCCGTTGTGAATGTGATATTTCCGTGATGTTGGTTGATGATTTGTTTACACATGGCGAGTCCAAGTCCTGTTCCTGTAGATTTTGTGGTGAAATAAGGTTCGAAAATGGAGGATTGGATGGTTGTAGGGATGCCACATCCATTGTCTTTAATTTCAATGTTAATGTTGTTTTCTACTCGTTCAACTAATAGCTGAATCAATCCTTGTCTATCAGTTGGTATGGATTGAATAGCATTTGAAATTAAGTTATTGAATACTCTTAATAATAAATCTTTATCCCCATTTATTATTGGGTTATCTGCTTGAATGTTTAATTGTATGGTGTGGTGTTCTTCTTGTTTGAAAAATACAATTACATTTTCGAGTAATGTGCTTAAATCAATTTTTTCAATGACTGGTTTAGGAAGTTGTGCAAAATTTGAAAATTCGTTGGCAATCTTCGCAAGGGTATCGATTTGTTCAATGAGTGAATTGGTAATTTGCGTTATTTTTTCTTTAGGTAAGGGAGTTGATGGATCATAGACACGTTGCAATTGTTGAAGATTCAGCTTCATTGGGGTCAACGGGTTTTTGATTTCATGTGCAACTTGTTTTGCCATTTCTCTCCATGCACTTTCTCTTTCACTTTTAGCTAATTTTTGAGAAGTTTCAGCGAGTTCGTTGAGTTTGTTGTTGTAATCTACTACCAAGGCACCAATTTCATCGTTAGCAGTATAAGTAATAGGTTCATTGAAGGCGCCTAATTGTACTTTAGAGAAACTTTCTTTCAAGACTCTTAATGGAGATGTAACCCAACGAGAAACAAAAAGCGCGAATAATACGGACAAAGCAAAAAGTAAAATGGCAACGTTGATGGCTGATTCTAAGAATTGTTTGATTTGAAATTCAACCCCTTTTTGTTGTCCAAAGTGCTGTAAATTTATGAAAGCAATTCTATTTCCTTCGTTGTTGTAAAAAGGAACATAGGCGGATAAGAAGCGTAAATTTCCGATTGTTTCTTCATGAATGTATTCGCTTTTTCGGAATTGATTCAATTCAAATAGCGCACTCGGATTGATTTGTTCGCTTAAAAGTCCAATATTGAATAATTTAGCGCGTGAACTTGCCAACAAGAATCCTTGGTTGTCATAAATGTTGATATCTGTTTGGTAGATGGCTGATAGTTTTTGTAAAATGTATTCCAATGCATTGCCATTTTCTTCGATAGAGAGCACTTCTGTCTCACCGTAACGTTGTTTGATGTCACGCTCCAAGTATTTAATCTTTTCTGTCAACGCTTCTTGTGACTGATGTTTGTATTGACTCGTTATAAATGATCCAGAACCGACACCGAATACAATCAATGTCAGGAAGACCAATCCAATAAACACAAGCTGTATCCGGAGTGCCAATGAGATCTGCTTGAGGTGAATAAGTTTTTCACGTCGTTTTAAGAGTACAGGAACAAATAAAAAGCCTCCGAAAAAACAGAATAAGTATGAACAGGACGTAAACCAATGCAGAGTAGAGTGGTTTTCGATGGATAATACGATCAGGTCTTGATAATTTTTTCGGTATAAATAATGATTGTAACCTCCATGGTTGTAAAAACCTTTGGTGATGGGTTGGTTGTTTGTCAATCCAAAATCATCGGAAGGATAACTGAATTTCCCATTGTGGCTGACTAGTTTTCCATCGTAATATTTTGCGAGAGAATATTTTTCAAGTGGTTCAATTACGTGCGCTTCTCCGGAGACCAACAATCTTGGAAACCCAATTTTTTCAGGAATTTTCTTAGATTTCAGTGCACAATACAAGGTGCCAATTGCGCGTTCTTCACTGGATTGAATCTCTTGCCGTATGATGTAACTGTATTGACTTGTATTGTCTTTGATGTAATACATGCTTTTGTCTAATTCTGACGGCAAACTGTGGCGATGGATAATTAGTTCAAGTGTGGAAAGTGTGTTGGATTGATAGTTTGCATAATTTATCAACGAATTTTTTGCACCGTCGTACAAGTAAAATTCAATGTCATACCTTTCCCAGAATCCATGGAAATAACGTCGCTCCATTGTTTCTTTAAATTCGGAAATTCCCAGTGTGTGTTCAGAATTGATTACTTTTTCTAGGTAGATGTCGTTGTTAATGTTTTTTGCGATTTGTAAGTAGTTTTGTTCGGTCGCAAGGTCTTGTTCGGTTGCTAATCTTTTGGCCAATAATTGTCGTTCACGTTGTTCTTTTTTCGTGTGAAAAACTTCTAAATTGAGTGCAATTAAAAAGGAAAATAAGAACAATACAATCACTCCAAACCCAAGTTGAGATTGATCTTTCCATTGGTAGGTGAAATAAAAAATAATGAAAGAGATGGTAGTCATTAATAACACCAATAAAAATTGCTGATTGCCAAACGACATATCCAAGGCAATACACGCTAAACTTGTCACTAACCAAATCCAAAATACATTCAATTTTGAAAAGTTAAGACGATCTAAATAAAGGATTAAAAATTTAAATAATTGTACATAACCATAGAACAATACTCCCATGGTAATAAAGGTCAAAAAGGAATAAAAGTTTAGCTCAAATAGATTTTCAATTTTTAATGGAATGTTTGAGTTTTCAATCAACCCTCTAAAGTTTTCTCCAAGAAAAAATGAGAATACAATCGTTACAATCAATAAGGTGATCGCTATTAATCTACCCCGATTAAGCGTCTTATTTCGCTTTAAATAGTTTATTATTGCGAAAATAATAAAGATAGCCGTCATGCAATGAATCAAATATTCTCCAAAATTCGGTGCCCAAAATGAGTTGGAGTACAAGTCGCTATTGAAGGCGGTTATTCCATTTACAAAAACAAACCAATGCCATTGTAAGCTAGCAATTCTTGCCAATACAACGATCAATAATGTTCCCCAAAACCAACCTGATTGAAGGCGTGTTGTGAAGTGGTATACCGCTAAAAATGCAGTAAATAAGAATGCGATTAAACTGCATAAGAGAAAGTCACTGTCTAAAGATGTTAGGGGTGAATTTGGAACAATGTACCACGCAAATAGAAACTTTTTGGAGGAAGAATAAATTGGATAAGCGTTGTCTTTTTCTAGAATTACTTTTGCTTTGCACGGCAAACTTAACGATGGATTGTAGGCATTTTTTAAGTTGGAGTTTTCGTAGGGATATTCTTTTTTGATTAAAAAACTTGCATTTAAAATGTGATTCTTGAGGCGTATCGATTTGGAGTAATACCATCCATTTTGCAAGTGGATAATTCCGTCTCCAGGAAATTGTATGTCTGAAAAACGAGAGATTGGAAGTTGATTTGTATTCCAAAATATCAATGAATCATTTCTGAAAACATGGTAATAAAAAGCATGTTCTTTTAAGTCCTCACGATTCAATAAGCCAATTTTATCCGGAGAAAAATGGTTTTTTTTGGCTGTGATGAATTTATTTAGTTCATCAACTTTTGTTCTAAATTTTTGTTGATATGCTTCTATTTCCGGAGTAAAATCAGTTTTGAATACAGATTTAGAGTGAAGTATGAATACCACAAAGGAAATAACACAGAGCAATAAGTATTTATTTTTTCTAATTATTTCTTTCATGGTTAGAATTAGAATTTAAATCTAATTATTTATAGTGTTTTTTGAAAAAAACTTTTTGTGCTTCTCTTTTTATGATTGCCCAAGCAAACTGATAAACCCAATCGTTTGATTCGGTGGATAAATGTTTTTTGTAGTTTTTTTCGGAGATATCGATGGTATACAATAGTGGTTGCCAAGAAGTGAATTTATGTTCTAAAAAATAGATAATTGCCTCCATTACATCGTTGACTAACGTGTCTATTTCCAATGTTTCTTGATGAAATAATGGATGAAATTCAAATCCATGTATTGCAAAATCTTTCGCAATCTGTAATTGTGTTTCGAAACGAAAGTTTAAATTTTGTAGTTCATTTAAACTTTCATCTTTTGACGTTGGCAACATTAAGATTGGTGTATTTTATAGATGACTGGTCGACTCGGTGCTGCATCATTCTCAAATGCGGCAACTTGAAGGTTTAATACATAACTTCCATCGGTTACATTTTCATTTACATAAATAAATTCAGTGATTGTTTTATGAAACTGTGGGGAAGTTGGAACTTGCCAGAAGGCATGATGAAAAGCTAGTTTTCCGCCATCCATTTCACGGTCAACGGAAGGTAGATCAATCAATAGGTGTTGTACTCCTAGTTCATTGAAATGTTCAATTGTATCTACAGAAAGATAAGGAGGATTAGAATTGGAATAGTTTTTATGTTTTTTATCACGTTCATTTGGCATGGTACGCAGAATCACAGCTTCTGTTTTTTCAACAGTCAATCTATTTTTTAATTGAGTCAATGAAATGATTTCGTCCCAGCACTGATGTTCTTCATTCCATTCTTTTTCAGGAGTTAATGTAATTACTTCTGCAGTAAAAAAGTATTCTTTCAAGTGCTGATTGATACTGAAAATTTCTTTTGTGATGTGACCTAAGCATTCAGTATGGGTACCATGGCCATGAGGGTTAAAGGTAATCGTTCTAAAATTTACACTTCCACCTTCAGCTACAGCTCCTACGTATCCGTCAGCTCGAACTGGTTCAAAAGTAGGAGGTGACACATACCATGCAAGGGGATTGTTGGCATCATTCGACAAAGGTAGGGATAGATCGTACCCTTCTTCGGTTAGAATGTAATGTGATTCATCTAATTGAAGTTTCATAGTTAGACTTTTTAATTACCTGTAATAAATATATGTATCTGTATTACAAGTATTTCGTTGAACTTTATTTGGGAAGTTTTGCGACAATATTTTTATAGTCTGTTTGAAAGCTTTCTTTCCCTTGGCATCCCATTGTTACTCTTAAATTATGAAAATGTTCTATTCGATTTTCAGGATTTGGATGCGTACTTAAGAATTCAGGTGTTTTACCTCCTTCGCTTTGTTTTTGTAGTTTTTCAAAAAACCCTGCTGCACCATCTGCTTTATAGGGGGTCTTACATAAGTAAAGTACTGAACGCTCGTCTGCTTCGGTTTCATGATTTCGAGAAAATTTAAGTCCAACAAGAGATGCAGAAACTTGCTTGATGAGGTCTAAATTGTTACCTAATAATACTTCTGCAAGCAACTGAACACCAAACATCTGGGTCATTTGACGCGTAGAATGACGCATATCAGCGTGACCGATTTCATGCGCTAAAACACCTGCCAATTGATCTTCGCTGTCCAAAAATTTCATTAAGCCTGTATAAACATAAATATAGCCACCAGGCGTACAAAAGGCATTCAATGTTTTATCGTCATGGATAATGAACAATTTCCATTCAAAATCGTCTTTGTAGTCTACATTACCAGACGTCAATAAAGTATTTCGAATTTTATAGAGGTAATTATAAACTTCGCTGTATTTTTTTTCATCCAATAAAGGGTATTCATTTCTATTTGTAGATATTTCATTCACAACTTGTAAACCCAATTGTTTGTCTTGTGAAATTGGAAATAAGTTCAACCCTTTCCCTTTATTTTTAGGGTCCATGATGCCGCAAGCATTCATAAGTAGCAGCAGTCCAACAACAAGTAGTACTTTAAATTTAAATCGCATTTGAAATTTTTTAAAACAAACTTACACAAAGCTTTTGAAATGTGTATCGTATTTTAGTCAATAGAATACTTTTCAAGAAACATCCATTAATTCATTGGAATTTCCATCAGTAAAATTTCTGTTTTCTCATTTAAAATTTCAATGGAGAATTGATTGGTTTTAGAAATACCGAGTCCATCTCTTTCTGATAATTCTTGATTTTCAATTCGAACACTACCATCAATAACAAAAACATAGACACCATTTCCCTCTTTTTTAATGGTATAATCAATGGTGTGTGGTGTGTTAAATTTTCCAATATGAAACCAAGCATCTTGATGAATCCATACTCCATCATCTTCAGGATGGGGTGAAAGAATTTGGTGTAATTGATTGGTTACTTCTTGATTTACTAAAAGTTGTTGGTATCTTGGTTCAACGTTTTTTTTGTTTGGGAAGATCCAAATTTGTAAGAGTTGTAAACTCTCGGAATCACTGAAATTATATTCACTATGTTGAATTCCTGTTCCTGCGCTCATCACTTGAATTTCTCCTTTATGAATGACAGAGCTATTTCCCATACTGTCTTTGTGAGCAATCGCGCCTTTTAAAGGAATGGTAATTATTTCCATGTTGTCATGGGGATGTGTTGGAAAACCAACTCCCGCAGCGATGAGGTCATCGTTCAATACGCGAAGCATCCCAAAATGAATTCTTTCTGGATTATAATAGCTTGCAAAGCTAAAAGTATGCTTTGCTTTTAACCAGCCGTGATCTGCACTTCCTCTTGAATCTGCTGGGTGATAGATGATGTTTGCCATTAGTTAAGAATGTTTTATAAGCGTTTTATTATAATTTTTGTTGAAACAAATTAAAAGTTTAAGTTAATAAACAAATGCAATTTTTAGCATTTGTTTCTAAAAAATTTCAAACGATTAAGCGAAAAAGAAATTTGATTTTAGTTCACTCGAGAAGATGAGGGAGATGGATATTTTATTATATAATAATGTTCTCATTCAAATTCGCGCTACAATTTGAAACTCACTTCCTCCGAAGTCGGAAATCTCAGACAGTCAATTTGTAATTCGCTGCATTCCCTCAATATTTACGCAATCGTATTTCAAGGCGCGATATTTAATTTCGGTAATTCATAAATCATAATAATCCTAATTCCGAATCAACTTTTGGCCTTGGGATTGTTTGCTTTTATTTGTGAACTGAAAAGCTAGACTTTTGTCGGAAGACTTCGCAGAAGATCACCGACAAAATCAGCATTTCAGGAGCGAATAAAATAAAGCGTTCGAAGCGAAAATTTTCAAAAAATCCGGAATTTGCGCTTTAAAACA
>CALPOI020000093.1 GCA_943325145.2 Candidatus Planktophila lacus
TCTCTTGCATCATTAGAAAAACCATACAATTCTGTAGGAGCACCAAAAATATTTTTATCCATTTTCCCATTATTATTGTAATCTAAATAAGCAGCAATCGCATATTTATCGATCGGTAATCCTTCAAAAACAAGATGGGTAGTTCCAGAATGAGGGTGGACCGATTGATGTCTAAAAGATGTTTTGGAAGACGGAAAATGATCTTGAATACGATACAACGCCACAATTAATTTTCCTTTTGATTTTGTAGTTCCATGAATTGAAATCGAAAGCCGATATTCTTGTGCGTTTACAGAAGAACAAACACAAATAAATGTAAAAAATAGACTTAGAAAATGCTTCGAAAGAAAGATAGATTTAAACATTAATTTTTAGTTGAATTAGTTGTATCAATAGAAATATTTTTGATCTCATTTACAGGAATAGAATGTTCAGCTATACGAGCAAGTTTTAACGATAGGAAATAAACAATCACGATTAAAACAACCACATAAATTACTAACTTTAAAATATATGATTTACTAAATCTAGGCAAACTAAATTGTTGTAAATCAATTTTAGGACGTTCAAATTCTTCTTTTTCAGACATCTAAACCCTTAATTATTTCAGCGCACACCAACGGAAAATAAGTATGTTCTAGATGCTGCACTTTGTTTTTAATTGTTTCTGGCGTATCAGATGCGTTAATGGAAACATAAAATTGTGCAATTTTTGCTCCTTCATCAAAACCTTCATTCACAAAATGAATTGTGATTCCTGTCTCCTGAACCCCTGCTTCAAAAACTGCTTGATGAACTCGATTTCCATACATTCCTTTACCTCCAAAATCAGGTAAAATGGATGGATGAATATTGACGATTCGATTGGTAAAAGCACGTATTAAATTATCAGGAATTTTTCTCAAAAAACCAGCAAGAATTATACAATCAATCGATTCAGAAATACAAAGATCCGTTAAAAAATTTTCATTTGCCACATCATCATTAGATATAACTATTGAACGTTGACTACGTTGTGCGCATTCATTTAATACATAAGCTTCTGGATTATTACACAATACAAATGAAATATCAATTTCATCAATTTTACTAAAGTAATCGTACAACCGAATAAAATTGGAGCCAGCACCAGAAGCAAAAACTGCAATAGAAAAAATACGCATAAAGACAAAAATAAAAAGAAAACTAGCGCTGTATAGCTAAAAGAAAAATAAAATTAAAAAGAGGAATAAAATAAGGTTGAAAATAATCTATAAAAAACTAATTAACAATGTTTTAACGCAATAAATACATGTACCAAACATAAAATTGTTCACAATTTAATGGACAAAAATTTTGATTTTACAAGGAGAACTTATTTCTTTGTGAGCTGAATTAATCACTAAAAAAAGAAAAAATGTCTGATATTCAATCAAAAGTAGTATCCATTATCGTAGATAAATTGGGTGTAGAAGAAAGCGAAGTAACATTAACTGCAAGCTTTACAAATGATTTAGGAGCTGATTCATTAGATACAGTTGAGTTAATTATGGAATTCGAAAAAGAATTCAATATTGCAATTCCAGATGATCAAGCAGAAAACATTCAAACTGTTGGTGATGCTGTAAATTACATTACAACAAACGCTAACTAAGAAATTAAATAATAAACAAAGACTTTCTTTATGGAATTAAAAAGAGTTGTTGTCACTGGATTAGGTGCTTTAACACCCATAGGTAACACCGTTACGGAATATTGGGAAAATTTAATTGCTGGAAAAAGTGGAGCAGCACTCATTAAACAATTCGATGCGTCTTTGTTTAAAACCCAATTTGCGTGTGAAGTGAAAAACTTCAATGTTGAAGACTTCATTGATCGTAAAGAAGCACGTAAAATGGATCAATTTGCTCAGTATGCCATGGTTTCAGCTAGTGAAGCCGTGGCAGACTCAGGCCTTTTGGAAATAGAACCAAATCTTGATAGAATTGGGGTCGTTTGGGGGTCTGGTATTGGTGGGTTAAAAACCTTCCAAGATGAAGCAGAAAATTTCTTTGGTGGTGATGGAACACCAAAATTCAATCCGTTTTTCATTCCTAAAATGATTTCTGACATCGCTGCAGGTTTAATTTCAATTAAATACGGTTTCAGAGGTCCTAATTATGTAACTGTTTCAGCTTGTGCATCTGCAAGTAATGCAATTATTGATGCATATAACCTAATACGATTGGGGAAAGCTGATGCAATAATTACTGGTGGATCAGAGGCAGGTGTAAATCAAATGGGAATGGGAGGATTCAATGGTTTGAAAGCGCTTTCTACGCGAAACGACTCACCAGAAACTGCTTCACGTCCTTTTGATGTTGATCGAGATGGATTTGTGTTAGGTGAAGGTGCCGGTGCGCTTATTTTAGAAGAATACGAACACGCAATCAAACGAGGAGCAAAAATTTATGCGGAAGTTGCAGGTGGAGGTCTTTCCGCAGATGCATACCATATGACTGCGCCTCATCCAGAAGGAATTGGAGCAAGAAATGTAATGATTTCAGCATTAGACGATGCAAATATGCAACCAACTGATGTAGATTACATTAATGTTCATGGAACTTCTACTCCATTGGGTGACATTGCCGAAACAAAAGCAATCACTCAAGTATTTGGAGAACATGCCTACAACTTGAACATCAGCTCTACAAAATCAATGACCGGTCACTTACTTGGTGCTGCTGGTGCAATTGAAGCAATCGCTTGTGTATTAGCGGTTAAAAACGATATTGTTCCACCAACAATCAACCATTTTACAGATGACCCTGAAATTGACAATCGTTTAAACTTCACGTTTAACCAAGCGCAAAAAAGAACGGTAAATGTTGCACTTTCAAATACTTTCGGATTTGGAGGACACAACACCTCTGTAATCGTTAAGAAATTCAAAGGATAATAGTTGTTTCAAAAGCTATTCCGTAAGTCTCCGCAGAAATCTTCGGAAGATTTAAAGTTAACACGTTTTATCATTGATCGATTTGGATATCGACCGGTAAAGATGTTTTTGTTTCACGAAGCGCTTTCCCATCGTTCAATCAAACATAAACATGATCATTACCGATCGAATGAGCGACTCGAATTTTTAGGTGATTCTATTTTAGGCGCTGTAGTTGCTGATTGGCTATTTGAAAAATATCCAACAGAGGACGAAGGGCACCTAACACGCGTTAAATCAAAAATTGTAAGCAGAAAGATACTTTCAGAAATCGCACAAAAACTGCAACTAAAAGAGGTTATTCAATACAAAATAACTACTCCAACAAATTTTGCAACTATTGAAGGAAACTGCCTAGAAGCACTAATTGGAGCAATCTATTTAGATGGAGGCTATGAAGCGGCTAAAAAATGCATCATTCATTCCGTCTATCGTAACTTTACAAACATCAATCAACTTTTAGAAGAAGACACAGACTACAAATCACGTCTGTTAATTTATTGCCAAAAAAATAAATTAACAATCAACTTTGTAATTGAGAAAGAATCAGAAAAGAACAATGCACCCTTCTACGATATTGTCGTACAAATTGGAAATGAATTCTTTGGTAAAGGAAACGGCACCTCTAAAAAAATTGCGGAACAAGAAGCATCCAAAATGACACTAGAACTTCTCGGAGAAATCTAAAAAATCGTACGCTGTTCTTAAAATTTATTGTAACTTAGAAAACAATAAATTATGACAAAAATCAAAAAACATACCATTGAATTTGAAACCGATTATGATTATGAAATGATTGGTATCTGTTCTCATAATAGTGATTATCGTATTGTATGGGAAATCAATGATCAATTAGAATTTCAGTTATTCAAAAATACTGAACTCTTTAAAATTTGGAACACAAAAGGTGAATTACAATCGGAACATCCGTATTACCTATTTAACGATATCGAAAATTACACCTCATTTTTTTTTATCACCAACAAACAAAACAACGAGTTTCTAATTCCTGAGAAAAAACAGATAGATTATTTTATTTTTATTTTAAACAACCAAATCTATCCTTTACAACAGATTATCGATAAGTTAAAAAATTTAAATACAATTATCGCTGCATATTCATTTGAACCTGTAGAAATTAATTCAACTAAACATCTTGTTTTTGAACAAGCTTTTAAAAAACAATCCTCAAAAGATTTTAATCCTCAATAATTACATTTACATTAAGCATGAAAAAAACTAAAATAGTAGCTACAATTGGACCTGCATCCTCTGATAAAAACATATTAAAACAAATGTTTTTAGAAGGGTTAGATGTTTGTCGTCTGAATTTTTCACACGGTGCTTACGAGCAACATACTAACGCAATTAAAATTATTCGTGAGCTCAACAAAGAATTAAAACTCAACGTAGCAATACTGGTTGATTTACAAGGTCCAAAAATTAGAATTGATGAAGTTGAAAACAATGGAATTACATTAGTTAAAGATGAGGAAATAATAATTTCAACAACAAAAATTGTAGGTACATCAAAACATATTTCCATCAATTACAAAGATTTACCAAAAGATGTACTACCTGGTGAAAGAATTTTATTGGACGATGGAAAGTTATGCATAGAAATACTCGAAACCAACGGAAACGATATTATCAAAGGGAAAATAGTTTACGGAGGTATTTTATCTTCAAAAAAAGGGGTCAACTTACCCAACACAAAAATTTCATTGCCTTCTTTGACTGAAAAAGATAAAAATGATTTAGAATTTGCATTGAGTCAAAATGTGGATTGGATAGGTCTTTCATTTGTTCGTAATGCGAGAGACATTATTGAACTCAAGCACATCATTGCCAACAATCAAGGAAAAGCAAAAGTAATCGCTAAAATTGAAAAACCAGAGGCATTAACCGACATCGATGAAATCATTGCTGAAAGTGATGCGTTGATGGTGGCACGTGGAGATTTAGGTGTTGAAATCCCTTACCAAAATGTTCCATTGATTCAAAAAATGCTGATAAAAAAATGTGTTCAAAATGCTAAACCGATTATCGTTGCTACGCAAATGATGGAAAGCATGATTGTAAATGCTTCTCCTACTAGAGCCGAAGTGAACGATGTAGCGAACGCGGTATTAGATGGTGCAGATGCCGTTATGCTTTCGGGAGAAACTTCTGTTGGGAAATTTCCAATAGAAACAATCAAAACAATGTCGAATATCATCAAAGAAATGGAGACATTCGAAGGTATTTACTATAAAGAAGTTTTTCCAGAAAAAAATACAGGAAGGTTTATCTCTGACTCAATCTGTTTTAACGCATGTCGATTAGAACAGCGCGTAGAAGCAAATGCTATTATTACAATGACCTTTTCAGGATACACCGCCTACAAAATCGCTTCCCAACGACCTAAAGCAGCGATCTATGTTTTTACAAGCAATGAACAAATCTTGACACAACTCAACTTAATATGGGGAGTAAAAGCATTCTACTACGATAAACACATAAGTACTGACCATACCATTGCAGACATCAAGTACATCCTAAAAAAGGAAAAAATGTTGAAAAATGGAGATTTAGTAATTAATATAGCAACTATACCGCTTGAAGAAGATGGTAAAACAAATATGTTAAAATTGAGTTATGTAGAGTAATCTATGCTAACCATGCAATAATTGACCAATAAAAATTAATAAAATGATTAAACCTATTTTTGTATACTTTCTTATAATTATCACGGTATTTTCTTGTGCCAAAAGAACAGAAAATAGACTCGAAAATATTTCTTTTGAAGATAAACAGGAAGAAGTAGTACCACAAGAATACATTGACAATGCTCCTGTTTACCAATCAAGTCGGAAAATACAGACGGATTTAATCCACACAAAATTAGAAATTCGTTTTGATTGGTTTAAACAATACTTAATTGGTAAGGCAACAATTACTGCAAAACAACACTTCTATGCTTCAGACAGTCTGATACTAGATGCGCAAGGAATGGATATAAAACAAATTCTTTGCAATAAAGCACCATTAAAATTTACTTTCGACAGTTCACGATTATTTATACAATTAGATAAAAAATATACAAAAGATGAAAAGTTCGTTGTAGAGATTGATTATGTTTCAAGACCAAATGAAATAAAAAGTACCGAAGGTATTGCTATTAAAGAAAACAAAGGGTTGTACTTCATCAATCCTAAAAAAGAGCAAAAAGAGCAAATGCCTCAAATTTGGACTCAAGGTGAGACACAATCAAATTCGGTTTGGTTTCCAACCATTGATGCTCCCAACGTAAAGTCATCGCAAGAAATGTACATTACAGTTGAAAATAAATACGAAACCTTGTCCAATGGAAAATTACTCGAGCGAAAATTAAACCAGGATGGAACTAGAACAGATCATTGGTATCAGAATTTAGCGCACGCTCCTTACTTATTTATGCTGGCGGTGGGAGAATTTAAAATTGTTTCTGACTCGTATACCAAAGCGAATGGAGAGAAAATTGAAGTCAATTATTACGTTGAACCTGAATGGGAATCTTCTGCAAAATCAATCTTTGGTGCAACTCCTGAAATGATTGGATTTTTCTCAAAACTAACAGGAATAGAGTACCCATGGGATAAATACCATCAAATCGTAGTACGCGATTATGTTTCTGGAGCAATGGAAAATACAGGAGCAGTGATTTTCGGAGATTTTGTATACAAAAATCAACGCGAATTATTAGATGCAAACGATGAATCTGTTATTGCACACGAACTTTTTCATCATTGGTTTGGTGATTTAGTAACTTGTGAGTCTTGGGCAAATCTTCCTCTAAATGAATCATTTGCAAATTATTCTCAATACTTGTGGGACGAATACAAACACGGTGTCGACCAAGCCGATTATGGGAATGAAGAGGAAACCAATGAGTTTCTGAGCACCTATGAAGGAGGCGAAAACCACGATTTAATTTGGTACAGTCACACCCATCGTGATGATATGTTTGATAAACATTCCTATAACAAAGGAGGAAGAGTACTTCACATGTTGCGTTCGTATCTTGGTGATGAAGCGTTTTTTGCAGGATTAAAAAACTACTTGCAAACAAATAAATTTAAAGCAACTGAAATTCATCATTTGAGATTGGCTTTCGAAGAAATTACTGGAGAAGATCTTCATTGGTTTTTCAATCAGTGGTTTCTCAATAAAGGGATTCCTGAATTATCCATCGAGCAATACATCTCAGAAAAAAATAAAGAAGTTGTACTTACCGTTAGCCAGACGCATGACCTAACTTCAGCTCCACTCTACCGACTTCCCATTGAAATTGCAGTGTACGATGATGCAGGCAAACATGTTTACAAAGCGGTAGTAGATGAAATTCAAAATAAATTTGTGTATCCAATAGTCGGGAGACTTAAAACCATCGTATTCGACCAACAGCATTCGTTATTGGCTAAAATCAATGAGGTCAAACCATTTGAACAATTTGCAGAACAATATTATTTGTGTAAAAAATACCAAGATAGAAAAGAAGCATTATTGTTTGGTACCACTGAAAATAGTCCAATTGCTGATCGTGTTATAGTAGATGCGCTGCAAGATCCATTTTGGAAAATAAGAGCCACTGCCATTGAAAAAGCGGTTTTTCTTAAAGACGAAAATAAATCACGTGCAATCACTTTGATTCAACAACTTGCTCAAAATGATAAAAATTCCAATGTACGAGCAGCTGCAATTGAGTTCATTTCCCAAGAGTTAGACAAACCCTTGGCTGAAGGTTTTTTAGCTAGTTTACTTCAGACAGAAAAATCTTATTTAGTTATTGAAAAGTTATTACTTGTTACCCAACAGTTGCAAAGTGAAATTTCAGAAGACATCATCAATCAATTACAACAAGACAGTAGTTCAAGGATTAAAATAATTTTATCGAAATACTATGCGGGTTCTGCTAATCCAAAGTACATTGAATACTTTACATCCTTGTTTCAACAAAATAATTTTCAAGGTTACGAAGGTTTGGAGTTATTGAATAACTTCACATATTACATTTCAACGTTGCCTTTGGAGTTTCAAAAAAATGCCTTACCGGTTTATAAATTCCAAAACACAAATGGAAATTACTATGCGAAATTATACCTTAAAGACAACGTTGACTACTTAATTTCAGTGCTTCAACAAAAAATAGAAGAGTCTGCTAACGAAACTGAAAATCAACTAAGAAAGCATTTGATTACTGAATTAGAAGATTTTAAAGCGAAGCTCAAAAAAGATTAACGAATTACTTTAGCTGTACATCAACATTCCTACAGTAAAATAGATAAACAATCCAAGGACATCATTTAAAGTTGTAATAAAAGGCCCTGTAGCTAATGCAGGGTCTATATCGTACTTATCTAAAATCAAAGGAATTAACATACCCATTATTGCTGCAAAAATAATCACTACAAACAAGGAAACACTCACCACTATCCCAAGTGTCATGTTGTCAAAAATACTTGCAATACCAAAAATTAAACTAGAACAAATTAATCCGTTCAAAATCCCAACCAACGTTTCCTTTGATAATTTCGAAAAAACACTTTTAAATTGATTTCCTTTTGCCAATGACTGCACAACAA
>CALPOI020000094.1 GCA_943325145.2 Candidatus Planktophila lacus
AACTGCATGTTGGCTAACCAATCAAAAACTCCTAATTTATTGCATCCTCCAGAACTACAGGTACCATTGTTTTGACACCCTTTTGGAGAACCTCCTCCAGAGCTACAATTGGAACATCCCATAATTTCTATTTTTAATTTGCAAATGTACAATTTTTAGTCCTAATGTGATGACGGCAAATTGAAATGAATTGAAATTAAAGCATGGCAACAACTACAAAAACTTATATTTCAAGCTGTTTTAAAAAAGATTTTTGTCTTACTGATTGTAAATGATTTGTTTTGAACTATCTGAAAAACTATACAATGCGAGATTGCATGAAACGCCAACCAAAATAGCCAAAACAACTACCGATGAAAGCTCCACCAAGAACATCAGTCAAATAATGAACCCCCAAATAAATTCTTGATAAAGAAACTAATATAGCAAAAAAGAATAGCAAATAAGGGAAATACTTGTAACTACGACGTAAATAATTAGCGCTAAGAACGGTCAATGCGAAAAAATTAGCAGCATGCGAAGATACAAATCCATATTGCCCTCCTTTGTAAATTTCTCCTGATTGCTTCACATAAAAATGAAGTTGCTCACTCAATACTAAATGATGGGAAGGTCGATAACGCGCGACTAATTTTTTAATAATCTGGCTTGAAAGCACATCAGAAAAAACGATACACAGAACTGCAACCAATAAAAACACGAACGTTTTCCTTAGTCCGTATTGTTTGTACGAAAAAAATAAAATAATTAGATAAAGCGGAATCCAAACCAGTTTACCGGACACAATCCACATGAACTCATCCAAAAACGGAGTATGAAATCCATTGATAAATAGAACAAAATTTTGATCTATTGTTTCAATCCAATCAATCATTGTTGATTCTAGCCCAAATCAAATCCTTCAATTCAACCAATCCCTGTTGCGCTACAGATGAGATAAAAATATACGGCAAATCTTTTGGTAAATCAGGTACCATCTGTGCCTTTAATTCATCGTCTAGCATATCCGATTTTGTAATTGCTAATATGCGATCCTTATACAACAACTCTGGATTGTATTGTTCCAATTCGTTCAGTAAGATTAGGTACTCTTTCAAGATACTATCAGTATCAGCTGGAACCATAAAAAGCAAAATAGAATTTCGCTCGATATGTCGTAAAAAGCGTAATCCTAAGCCTTTCCCTTCATGCGCACCTTCTATAATACCTGGTATATCCGCCATTACGAAGGATTGATGCACACGGTATGGTACAATTCCTAAGTTCGGACGTAAGGTTGTGAAAGGATAATTTCCGATCTCTGGTTTCGCTGCAGAAAGTACGGATAACAATGTGCTTTTGCCAGCATTTGGGAAACCAACTAATCCTACATCTGCCAGTACTTTTAATTCTAACACCATCCAATTTTCTTCACCGGTTTCACCTGGTTGAGCAAATTGAGGAGCACGATTCGTACTAGATTTGAAGTGATTATTCCCATAACCTCCTCGACCTCCTGGGATTAGGATTTTCTCTTCGTTATTCGCTGTGATTTCAAAAAGAAATTCTCCAGTTTCAGCATCTTTTGCAATTGTACCAATTGGAACTTCGATATACACATCCTTCCCTTGAGCACCTGTTTTTAACTGACCTGTTCCATGAGCACCATGACCGGCTTTCATGTGTTTTTGGTACTTAAGGTGTAAAAGTGTCCAAAGTTGAGAATTACCTCTCAAAATAATATGTCCACCACGTCCACCATCACCACCATCAGGACCTCCTAAAGGGATGTATTTTTCCCTACGATAATGCGTAGAACCTCCACCTCCATTCCCTGAAGTACAGTGTATTTTTACGTAGTCTACGAAATTATCTGAAGCCATTTTTAGTTATTTAATTGGTCTATTGCTTGATACAAACGATTTGATATTTCATCAATTTCGCCAATACCATTGATGGAAATAAATTTATTTTGAGATTGATAAAAATCTTTTACCGGTTTCGTTTCATTGTTATAAACATTGATACGATTTTGAATAATTTCAGGATTTGCATCGTCAGGACGTCCACTCACCTCTGCACGTTTCAACAAACGTGTTTTTAACTCTTCCTCTTCGACTTCCAATGCTAACATTAAAGAAATCTCCGTATCTAAACTTTTTAAAAATTCATCCAAAGCTACTGCTTGCGCATTCGTTCTAGGAAAACCGTCAAAAATAAATCCTTTTGCAGCTTCATTTTTCAAAACTTCAGAACGCAACATGTCTATGGTAACTGCATCTGGAACAAGCTCTCCTTTGTCCATATAACTTTTCGCTAACATTCCTAGCTCAGTTTCTCCTTTGATATTTGCTCTAAAAATATCACCTGTTGACAAATGTACTAATCCATATTTATCGATTAATCGTTCAGATTGAGTACCTTTTCCTGCTCCCGGAGGGCCAAATAAAACAACGTTTAACATAGTGGTAAAGTTTGAATGTTACCTTTATATTGGTAAATTGATTCTAAATTTCGGCCGAAGCCATTGTAATCCAATCCAAAACCGACAATAAATTCGTCAGTAATGGTAAAACAAGTATATGTTGGAGTATGCTCTCCTTTAAATGCATTGGGTTTAAAAAACAAAGAAGCGATTTTAATTTCTTTGGGTGCATGTACTTGAACCAAATCAACTACTTTATCAATTGTGTTCCCTGTGTCTACAATGTCTTCAAGAATTATTACATGCTTCTGTTTCAAATCAGAAGTTAAACCAATTAACTCTTTCACATTTCCTGAAGTTTGCATTCCTTCGTAAGACATCATTTTAACAAATGACACTTGGCAGGTAAACTGGATTTGCTTTAATAATTCACTTACAAACATAAATGAACCATCTAAAACAGCAACAAAAACAACTTCTTGTCCCATGTACTGTTGATTCAGCAGTAAAGCTAAATCTGAAATTTTAGCATGAATTTCCTCACGATGTAAATAGAGTTCAAACTTTTTATCTAAAATTTCAATCACTTCAATTAGATTTTGAAGATGCAAAGTTAAGATTTTTAGTTGAACTTTTTGGAATAGAATCTTTTGTTAGGTAAGAAGTCAAAGAAAAAACAAACTAAATCTTCCTAAAATTACTTCATTACCAAAAGCATACATAACACAAGTATTTATTTTACAGCGCCTTACAAAAAACTCCGTAAAACCATCAAAATAGAAATTGAAGAACAAATTCACATTCTATGTACAATTTTTCAAAAATATTAAAGAAGAAAATCTTGAACTAAATTTAATAATTAAACTATTTCCTGCTTTAATCTCTTTGATTTGGTGGCTAGTTTGCTAAATAGAATACCTATATTTGCAAAAAAAATTATCATGTCAGATACAACACGTATTTCTACAAATAAAGCACCAAAACCTGTAGGTTTATATCCACACGCACGTCGCGTTGGGAATTTATTGTTTTTATCCGGTGTAGGACCAAGAACAGCTGGATCAGATGCAACTGACTCTGAAGTTCCAGGGTTAAAGTTGGATAAAAATGGAAATTTTATTGAGTTTGATTTCGAAGCACAATGCAGAAGTGTTTTTGATAATGTTCGCATTATTTTGGAAGAATCAGGTTCGAAATGGGAAAATTTAGTTGATGTAACAGTTTTCCTTGTAAACATGAAACGTGATTTCCATACCTATAATCGTTTGTATGCAGAGTACTTTAAAGACAATTTACCATGCAGAACAACATGCGAAATTAATTCTTTACCAACTCCAATCGCAATTGAGTTGAAATGCATTGCCACTATTGATTAATCTTTATTTTAATTTATGTTAGGTTTTATTATTAGAACAGTTTTATCGCTGTTATCTTTATTTTTATTAGTCTATTCCTTCGCTACAGGACATTGGGGATGGGGTATTGTCATGATTTTTGTAACTGCATTAATCATTTTGACTTATTTCAGAAATCAACACATGATTTTGGCATTGAATCAAATGCGTGTTGGGAACCATGAAAAAGCATTAAGCTATTTAAACAAAATAAGTCGTCCTGATTTGTTACCTAAAAAACAACATGCTTACATTTTGTATTTGAAAGGAATGCTCGGCGCTCAAGAAATGGGATTCTCTAAAAGTGAACAACTAGTTAGAAAAGCACTTGAAATGGGTTTACGTACAAAACAAGACAATGCGGTGGCTAGATTGCACCTTGCAGGTATTTGTGCCCAAACTGGAAGAAGATCTGAAGCACAAGCGCTTTTAAGCGAATCAAAAAAATTAGACAAAGACGGTGTATTGAAAGAACAAATTTCAATGATGCAAAAACAATTGGCATCACCAATACCTACAAAAAATCAAATGCGTGAAGCTCAGATGTTCAGAGGTAGACGTAAGTCACCTCGAATGAAATAATCTTGAGTAAGCAACAACGTAAATCTTATACTTCTAATTGGAGAGACTACCAACTCATTGATGCTGGAGGTGGAAAAAAATTGGAACGATTCGGAGCAATAACAACTATACGCCCTGAATTACAAGCTTACTTTAAATCATTCCAATCCTTTCAAAACTGGTGTGATCAAGCACACTTTATTTTCAATGAAAAATCATCTTCTAAAGGTGATTGGAAAAATCTTAAAGGATCAACCAAAAATGAATGGAATATTTCCATCTTAGGACTTAATTTTTTATTAGCACAAACCAATTATAAACACATTGGAATTTTCCCGGAACAAATGATTAATTGGGAATTTATTTCAAAAAGATTGAAATCTACCGACTCCTTTTTAAACCTGTTCGCATACACAGGCATTGCATCTATTATTGCTAGAAATACAGGCGCAAGTGTTACCCACGTCGACTCAGTTAAACAACTATTGACTTGGGCCAAAACAAACATGTTACGGAACGAACTAAAAGACATTCGTTGGATTCAAGAAGACGCATTGAACTTTGCATTAAAAGAAGTGAAACGAGGGCATCTATACAATTGTATACTTATGGATCCGCCTGCATTTGGATACGGTAGTAAAGGTGAAAAGTGGATTTTAGAAGAAAAATTGCCTCAATTAATTCAAGCAGCTTATTCACTATTAGCTCCGGGAGGATGTTTAATCTTAAATACGTATTCGCCAAAGCTCACTTTAATTAAACTTACCGCTTTATTAGAAAAACAATTCAGCGCATCTAGAATTGAAGCAAGTGAATTATGGATGAAAACAAGCACTGATAAAGACCTATTTTACGGAAATTTAATCCGTGCCTACAAAGAATCCTAACAAATAAATTTAAGATAGATTTATTCGAATTATGTTGTACTGCCTGATTCAGGAACATATAATTTATACAACGTAATGAGAAGTAACATGGAACAAATAGTAGCTGGTAAATCAACGATAAAGCTTACTCCCATAAACAATAAAACCCCAATCAACAAAGCACAACTATTTATCAGTTGATCCTTCCATAGAAACAAAATGTTATCAGTAGTATACTTCTTGGGTTGTAAAAAAGTAACTTTATAATTCATGTATCCTCCAACGAAGATTAATGGTAAGAGTAAAATTAATTGTGGCACCCCCATTTCCTTGTAGGAAAGAAATGAACTAAATTCCTTATAAAAATCTGAACCTTTGACAATATAAGGCATGAAAATCACCAACAGAATACTTGCGGTCAAATAACCCAAAAAAGCACTCCCTAAAAGAAAAACAGGATAGTTTACCTGCTGAAAACGTACAATTTTTCTAGATTTCAAATACGTGAAGTAAAGTTGCGCAACCAAATCAAGGGCGAAAAAAAAGAGAATAAAATAAACATTCCATCCCCAAAAATAATACCCAATCAATGGGAGCACTAAATCTGCAAATAACTGTATCTTCTGACCTTGGGGATTCATCTTAATTTATTCGCTTCAATTCTTGAAAGTTCAAAATCAGGATTGTATTTCAAGGCAGTAGCAAAGGCTTTGTAAGCATCAACTTTTCTTCCTTGGGTAGCATAACACATCCCTAAATTGTGCCAGCCTTTTACAAATTTAGGTTCCAATTCAATTGCACTTCTGTAATAATACTCCGCACTATCCAATTGATTTTGTTCGAATTGTTTGATGTACCCTGCATTGAATAATGCCAAATAAAATTTTGGCTTTACTTGTAATAGTTCCTTGTAAGCTCTTAACGACTCATCAAATTTACCTTGTTGTTGTAAGCTATACGCAATTCCATACAATGCATCCACGGAAGTAGGACGAAGTGAAGCAGCAGTTCTAAAATATTCTGTTGCTAAAGGACTGTTTTCTTCAGAATACAAAAAACCTAATTGTAAATAACCTTCAAAAAATTTAGGATCTTGTTGAACAGAAGTTTCGTACGAAGATTTTGCCAATGCTCTATTTCCAAGCGTAAGGTAATTGGTACCTTTCATTACGTAAGCATCTCGGTACTTATTGTCTATCCGCAATGCATCATTAATGTATCGAAATGATTTTTCAAAATCACCTTGTTGTGTATACGTAGAAGCTAAGCTGATGTATATCTTCTTATTTCCTGGTTGCTTTTTTAAAATATATTGGAAATGTTTTTGAGCTGTAGCTACATCTACAACTGAACGTGCAGCTCGATTATTGAGTGCTTCAGCATACACACAACGTGCATTGATATTGTTGCTATCCAATCTAAACGCTTTTGCACCATCAGCTAAAGCTTTATCGTAATTGTAACTTTTTAAATAGTTATTTCCTCGCTCTACTAAAAGTGACACATTGTTTGGATTCAACTTTAGCAAACTATCCAAATCACGGTGACTTTCTGCTTTTTTATTTTCGTTATTTCGCGCTTCGTTGCAACTAATAAATAAAACACTAAGGAAAATGAATAAATATAATTTCATTTTAAAATTGTAAAATATAATTTGTCTTTTTTTCTTCCCCAATCGTTGTAACAGGACCATGCCCAGAATGAACACGCGTTTGTTCTGGTAATTGAAACATCACTTGATGAATGGTGTGTTTCAAAGTTTCAATATCTCCGCCTGGTAAGTCTACCCGTCCGAAACTTCCTTTAAATAAAATATCTCCGCTTACCACAAAATCGTTTTCTTCAGAATAAAAAGCAACATGACCTGGGGCATGACCCGGACCAAATAACACTTTCAACGTGATATCACCAAACGTTAAAACTTGCTGATCGTTTAGAAACTTTGTTGGTAAGGGAGAAACCTGAAAACCTGGTATTCCATATACTTGCGCTGATCGTTCCGCGGCATGTAATACAGGTAAATCAAGTTCATGAATATAATAATCAATTGCATAGTTTTCAAGAATGAACGCATTTCCCATTACATGATCTATGTGACAATGGGTACTCAACAATGCATGGATTTTCAACTCATTCGAAACTATGAAGTCTTTAAACATTGACTTTTCTTCTTGAGTACTGCAACCTGGATCGATAATTACTGCATCTTTAGAGTCTGTAAAAAGGATGTACCCATTTTCTTGAAATGGACCGCATGTAAATGATTGTAAATGAATTTTCATAAAAAGTCTGTTGGTATATAGATTTCTGTGTCAAAAATAAATAATTGAAAAAAATCAATCAAAAACATATTTTACATTTTTACATAAATAATATCCTTGAAAATAATAAAAGAGTAAAATTAAGTTAATTTATTGGAAATAAATAGGTCTCTAAAATTCATGATTTTTTTTACAATAAAAAAACCTTAAAATCTTTCGATTATAAGGTTTTTACAAGTTGACTATGAGTTCTACTATTTCAGAAGTTTTATCGTTTTTTGATATTTTCCACTAATCGAGTAAGTTGTATTAGTTTTCTGATCTAAAAATTCACAACTAAATGTACCACTTATTGCATACATGCTTTTACCACTCTCACTATCACCTTTTTTTACAATAGATGTAACTGTATGTCTTGATCCTTGTCCAAGTATAAAAGGATTATAATCAGTACTACTATTATCAGTAAGGTCTACATCTAAATCTAAATTTCTAATAATATCTTCATCATACGAGTACGATTTATTATGTAATCTATATTCACCAGGCTTAAGATTAGCAGCTATAAAATCTTTATCAAATTTTATATAATGTAAGGAAATATTGATAAAATATGCAGCTGTTTGCGCTTGATAAAAAGTTCTGTATTCATAATTATACTTATTTTGACTACCCGAAGAAATTAACGTATTCTTTTTTTGTGTATTTCCATTAATAGTAATTTCTGTAAAATCTTCCACTACTGCAGCTACAGCTGGATTTGATGACTCTTTTTTACATCCCAAAAATGAAAAAACAATCATTAATAAAGTCAATAATTTAACAAGTTTCATAAATTTTAAATTTAAAGGTTAATAATAAGACAAAAATATAAAAAAATTTATTCCAAAATAGTTACAAACTGCGAAATGTGATTTCTCCCTTCTAACTACATGACAAAAATCGATATATATTAATATCTAATTGATTTTTAGGTTTTAGCAGTATACTTGCAATATATTCCAACCCATATTTGAACAAGCTTTTCGCTCTGTATCCGTGCTTTTTTATCGTTATAGGCTTTACACAAGCA
>CALPOI020000095.1 GCA_943325145.2 Candidatus Planktophila lacus
ATGTTCGTTTAGTTAGTTTAAAAAGTGTTAAATACCTGCTTTGAATTGACGAAGAAAACGCACGTCATTTTCAGAATACATTCTTAAATCGTTCACTTTGTATTTTAACTGTGTGATGCGTTCGATACCCATTCCAAATGCAAACCCACTGTAAATTGAAGAATCAATTCCAGATGCTTCCAACACATTTGGATCCACCATACCGCATCCAAGAATTTCTAACCATCCAGTGTATTTACAAACGTTACATCCTTTACTGTTACAAATAGAACATGAAACATCAACTTCTGCACTTGGTTCAGTGAAAGGGAAGTATGATGGTCGCATTCTTATTTGAGCTTTTTCACCAAATAATTCTTTTGCGAAATACAACAATGTTTGTTTCAGGTCAGCGAAGGAAACATTTTTATCAATGTACAATCCTTCGACTTGGTGGAAGAAGCAGTGTGCACGTGCTGAAATTGCTTCATTACGGTAAACTCTTCCCGGTGAAATTGTTCGTATTGGTGGTTGTTGATTTTCCATCACTCGGACTTGAACGGAAGAGGTATGGGTACGAAGCGCCATTTCTCGTTCTCCATCTTTTTCAACGAAGAAGGTATCTTGCATGTCACGTGCCGGATGTTCAGGAGGGAAATTTAGTGCACTGAAATTGTGCCAATCGTCTTCAATTTCAGGTCCTTCCGAAACTACAAATCCAAGTCGGTTAAAAATCGCCAATATTTCAGCGCGTACCAATGAAATTGGATGATGTGAACCTACAGGAAATGTTTCCCCAGGTCTTGAAAAGTCGAGTTTATCTTCTGAAACTTCTGAATTTGAAAGACTTTCTTTAAATTGAGCGAATTTATCTTCTGCAAAAACACGTAAATCATTGATTAACTTTCCGATTTCTTTTTTATCCTCGTTTGGAACATTTTTGAGTTCGCCGTACAAGTTTTTTAATTCTCCTTTTGCGCCTAAAAATTGAATGCGAAACGCTTCAAGCGTTGCACTGTCCAAAATTGAATAATTTTGAATCGATTGTTGAATCTGTTCGATAGTAGTTTTCATGCATATAAAATTCTCTCACAATTTATTGATGAATTTTCACCTTTTATAGGGATTGTGAACTGTTATTATCCTACGAAATTAACAATTAAAGCTCGTTTTTATCTGCTTAGTAAAATTTATATGTATTTTTGAATGCTTTTTTCGGTAATTTTTAACTAAAAACTGAAGTTGAAAACAATTTTAATTTTGCTTTTTTTCATTTCATGGTTATTTTTAGGATGTGAAAAACCAGATTCTATTCTTAAAATCTATGTGAAAGATACGAAAGGGGTAGTTATTGCAGATGCATCAGTGAATATAGTAACAAGTGTGAGTTCGTCCTTGAAAATGGCATCTCATACAGGGAAAGACAATACCGATGGACTTGGAGTGGCAGTGTTTAATTTGAATGATTTTTTCAATACACAGTCTTCCATAAGTAGAGATGGTTATTTTGATGTTTCAGTAACGAAAGAGTCAATGACAGGAGTAGCTTCTCAAGTTCGAGCAACAATGAATACAACACAAGTACAAACAATTTATATCAAATAAAATGAAAACATTAATTTTAGCAATCGGAGTTTTTTCAGCTTTCTTATTTGTTGGATGTGAAAAACAAAAAGAAACTACCGCAAAAATAAGTGTGAGAGAAACTACAGGCGAACTTTCAGTGGGTACCACTGTTTACGTTTATCCTGAATCAACTACATTTAAAGATGTAAATAAGGATTTGTTTCGTTCGGGTACGACGGATGGAACTGGTGCTTGTGAGTTTAACTTTACTGAAATGTACAAAAGTGGCCAAGCAGGTGTGGCTGTATTCAACGTATTCGCCTTTAAAGTAGTAGGGTCAGATACGTTAAGAGCATATTCTTACATAAAGCTTGACCCTGAAAAAGCGAATGAAACAACTGTTCGTTTAGCAGACATTCCAGCAAGGGATTAATCGAATTCAATTATGCAATGATGATTGCATCCTCAGGGAGTAATTGTTTTCCTTGCATTTTTAAGAACAATTGAATGAGCGCAATCACGTCTTTTTCGCAGTAAGTTTTTATTCGTTCCAAATTCTTTTCTTCGTAATAAACACGTGCAACATCACCTCCTGAAATGTCGTCTTTTGGTGTCGGTATGTTAAAAATGTAGCATAACAATGAAAGCGAAGTATAGGCTTTATAATCACCAAACTTCCATAATTCCATGGTGTCTAAGTGACTGATTTCCCATGGTTTTTTCCCTGCTATGTCCAAGATATCAGGTAGTTTCATTCCATTGATGAGTAATCTTCTACAAATGAAAGGAAAATCAAATTCTTTGGCATTGTGACCACATAAAATAGAGAATTTATTGGTTTCAAGTAGGGCTGTAAATTCAGTCAACAATTCCTTTTCGTCGTCACTGTAATAAGATTTTAATCGTAATTGTGCGCCATCTTTACCGTAATGAACGTATCCTACTGAAATACAGATGATTTTACCAAATTCCGCATAGATACCTGCACGTTCGTACAATTCGGAAGCAGCTTGTCCGTCTTTTTGTAAAAATTTGGTTTTCTGTTCGTAAAGTTTTTGTCCTGCTTCATCCAAGTTTTCAAAAAGTGGATGTTGTGGTACAGTTTCAATGTCAAGAAATAATACTTTTTCTAAATTTACTTTTTCTAATTGCATACATTTTTTTTAATCTATATTCTAAGTTAGAAAGAATTCTCAAATTAACTTGATTATTAATATATTTGTTTTTTATAAATAATAATTATGCGTCAATTAACTTATTGGACTTTTGGAATCTTTTTACTTTTTTTTGGTCTAAGTAATTGTACTGATTCACAAGATGATATATCACTTTTAGTCGCAAAAGGTGGAGCGAAGTATGGAGGAGAGTTTAGCTTTATGTCTCCAGAAAAAGTAACAACGTTATTGCCTTTGGCTTCTGCAAGTATTTACACTCAGCGCATCGGGAATCAATTGTTTGAAACCTTACTTCGTGTTGACACTGAAGGAGGAAAGATAGTTCCAGGTTTAGCATCAAAATACACTGTGAATGAAGAAGCGACTAAGTTTACTTTCTTTTTAAGAAAAGGAGTTTATTTTCATGACGACGATTGTTTTGAAGGAGGTAAAGGACGAGAATTAGTTGCAGAAGACGTGAAGTATGCCATGGATTTGGCGTGTTCCAAGCAATTAGACAATGAGATTTTTTGGTTATTGATTTCTAAAATTAAAGGTGCGCAAAAGCATTACGATAATTCCAAAAAAGGTCAACCATCGAAAGGTGTTCCTGGGATCAAGGTGGTGGATAAATATACGTTAGAAATTGAATTAGATCATTCTTTTGTAGGATTTTACAAATTATTAGTTCACTGTAGTTTAGGTATTTTCCCGAAAGAAGCGATCGAAAAATATGGCAGTGAAGTTGGTAAACATCCTGTTGGAACTGGTCCTTTCCAATTAGAAGAATGGTCAGATGAGCAATTGGTACTGAAAAGAAATCCAAATTATTGGAGAAAAGATGCGTTTGGAAATAGACTTCCATTTTTAGAGAAAATCAATGTGACGTATTCAAAAGACAAAAAAGAAGAATTAATAGCTTTCAGAAATCGAAAAACGGACCTAGTAATGCACATTCCTGCGGAGGAAATTGATCATGTGATTGGTTCCTTGGAGGAGGCAAAAGCGGGTAAAAATGTGAAACATCACATTGATTCTAAACCGAGTTTGAGCACCTCTTATTTAGGGTTTGACAACACTACTAAGCCCTTCAACGATAAAAACGTTCGTTTGGCTTTTAACCTTGGTGTTGATCGCGATTATTTGATTAATAATTGGTTACAAGGTGATGGGTATCCGTGCGAAAATGGTTTTGTGCCGAGTATGTTAGAGTTTAACGCTTCGAAAGTTAAAGGATATACGTTTGATGCTACCAAAGCGAAGCAATTATTGGCACAGGCAGGATATCCGAATGGTGCTAATTTCCCAGCTTTAACAGCGTATATCAATACAACGAAAGGGTCAGTGGTGCACAAGTTAGCACTAGGTGTTCAAGCACAATTGAAAAAGAATTTAAATGTTTCAATAACGATTCAATTGTGTTCAATTTCTGAGCGTGATCAAGCGATTAAAGACGGGAAGGCGAAAATATGGAGAGGTGGTTGGATTGCCGATTATCCAGATCCTGAGAACTTTCTGAATTTATTTTACGGAAAAAATATAGTAGCAAATTCAGTGATTTCTAATCCTTTTAAATACAAGAGCGCTGCATTTGATACAAGTTTTGAAGCCGCAATGCGAGAAAAAGAAGAAGGTAAAAGAACAGAATTATTTGTTAAATGTGACCAACAAGTGGTTGACGATGCACCAATTTTATTGTTGTATCACCAAGATTTCATGACGATGATCAATAGTCGAGTGCGTAATTTTGATAGTAATCCTACGGAGATTATTGATTTTTCTAAAATCTACATTCGCGAAAAAAAGATCCTATTGTAAGAATTCAAATCATTCCCAAATTGTTTGAATAACTGAAATGCTTTTCAACGTTCGTAAGTTCGGGATATGAAAAGTTAAGTAATGCATTAACTGGTGAAACAACACTGAGCGTTCTTGTTTTGAAGGCTGTTGTTGAAGTAAGGTTTCTTTTGACATCGTTAAAAATCCTGATAACAATAACACTTCTTTACCAGTAAGATAAGATAAATTATTTGGAGGAGTCGATTGTAAAATTCCATTTTCTACATCAAAGAAAGTGCAATTTTCCCCGTTTTTTTGTGGTTGAATACCGAGATGTTCGGTGAGCATTAACAACCAATAAATGGGGTACATACTAATTTCTTTTTCTTCATCTAAAAAAAGCAATTCTTCGCATAAAAAATCAAACAAAGGTTTGTCGGGCACATTTTCATGGAGTACATAGGTTAGTAGTTCTGCATGAAAAAATGCCAACCCTGATTTTATTGGATGAAATGGAATCGATTGTAATGGCCAGAAATTCGTAACATCCGTCATTTTTCCCATTTGGGAATCATTCTTCTGATAACTTGAAAATTGAACGATGCTGCAAGGTTGAATAGCGGCATTTCGTTTTTTTCGTCCGCCAAGGTATAGGTAGGATTTTACGCCATGAGCTTCGGTAAATATTTTCACAATCAAACTTGTCTCGGAATAAGTAAATCGATCAATGATAATTCCTTTTTCAATGATTTTCATGTTTTTATGTTGGATGACTGAATTTTAATGTGTCTAATTTACGAATCAATGTAAAACAACTTTTCCTACATAATTCCCTTCAATTTCTGAATTTTCAGGAGCTGTCCAGATAAAATAAACACCAGGCATTGCTCTTGTTCCATTTAAGGTTTGTGTATCCCAAGTAGCTGTTCCTCCATTCGAAGTTGTCCGATAAATCAAATTGCCTGCCGCATCTGTAATTTTAACATCGGAATCAGCCTGGATTCCTTGAATTGTAACAGGTACATTATGAGAAGGTTTGTGCGGATTGGGAAAGACTGAAACATTTGAATAAGTTGGATCATCCTGACTTGCATCAACTCTGTAAGATACCAACCCTAAGTCTGTAACGATGTACAATTCACCTGTTTGTTGGTTTAAGAACAAATCTAGAATTGAATTAGAAATAATCGGACTGTTCTCAGTTGTAAATGATTGTAAGATTTCCGTACCATCTTTTGAAACAAGGTAAAGTCCAGCATTCGCTGTGGCGATCCATTTTCTATTACCGCCATCAATTTCAATGTCTGTTACCGTTGTATTTCCTAATAAATATTCTCCAGTACCTCCAACATTTACAATGATGCGTTGTGCACTAAAGGCTTGATTTGGTGATGCTAAAATAGAATTAGGAGCATAGAGCACACAAATTCCTTTGTCAGTGCCAATCCACATTCTACCATCCAAATCTGTTGCTAATGCCAAAACTTCTGTGGAAGGCAATCCCCCCGTATTTGGATCAGTGGTAATCGGTCGATAGATATCATCTGATGGATTATCGAATTCATTTTCATTAAAAACCACCAGTCCCTTTCCCATAACAGAGAGCCATTTTGTATTTGTTGGATCGATATACAGTTTACGGACATACGTGTTTTTAGACGAAGAACCCGTATTAAATGATTTCCACGATCCATTAGGGGTTAACACTTTAAGCGGTTCTTCCGCATAACTATTGATCATCCATAGGTTGTCAGAATCATCGTATTTAAGATCTGCGATCATGGTATAGTAATCTTTCGTCATTGGCGTCAACGGCGAGTTGTAGTTATCGTAGATTTTACTAACTGATTCACCGTTTTCAATGATTGAGAGGGGTAAGGTAGAGTAGGACCCCAAAGCAATACGGTTTGGATCATTTTTTGAAATAGCGACAGATCCAATGTCCCAAATTGGTTTTCCTTTCCACGCTGCTTGATTCCCTGGGTAAATCCATTTCCACGAATTATCAGTATAAATGTATGCCCCAGATTGATTATAAGTAGATTGGTACTGACTTATTGATCCTCCAGTAACAACTAATTTGTTGTCAATTCCATCCATAGAGAAAAAACGATTACTTGGAGGTGCTACCATTGTCAGCGTTTTATTATTCCAATTGTTTTCCCATTGAATAAGTCCTGATTCCTCGTCAGCAATCCAATAATATCCGTTTGCTTTAATAAGGTCATTCGGAAATAACGCTTTACCATTATTGTAGCGATAGAAATTTTCTATTTCAGTGAAGTCGTCTTTTAGTATCCGAATTCCATAATCTGTGAGTATGGTCAAGTTGTTACCATCTGAACTGATTTTACGGATTTCTTTATTGGTTGTTATGTCTGGAATTAAAACTGGTTTACAATTTGTTTCATTTACTTCAAATAAGGTGTCTTTTGTAAATTCAGGATGTTTGCTTACGATATACACCTTATTTTTTAAGACGGTTAAAGAGGTGTAGATAGATCCTTTTCTAGGTAAGACACTTGAGTTTTTATTCCAATTATTCGGATTTGAAAGAAAGTTATTGTTAATGGATGCTTGGTACAAATAATTGGTTGACAACGCATAAATGGTGTCTTTGGAAATATAAAAGTCAACTATTTTTTTGTCTTCAAAACTTGGGTAATAGGTATCACGTACCTCTTTACGTAGTGGGTCTATTTTTAAAATTCCAAATGGAGTAGCTGCAAAAAGAAATTGATCATATGCTTGAAATTTCAGCACTTGTTTTTCCCCCATGATCGGTGACATTTTAAGGTCTGGTAAATTGAAGATGGTGGAGCTGTTTAGTTCATCTATATTTCCGTTTGCGTACCCAATCCAAAATGATTTTGTTTGTTCATTGAAATAAATAGAACTTATTTCCAAATCTGAAAGAAAATTAACCTTACTCCAAATGGTTTTTTCTTTAGAATTTAAATTATATTCTAATACACCATTAGAGAACGCTGTCATTATTTTATTATTTCCAGCACTCACGCCAATAGCTTTAGAAGGAACATGTAAGTACCATTCACCAGTCCCTAATCTAGATTGTGCTTTTCCAAAAGACCCGATCAAAACTCCTAAAATTAAGCACCAAATAAGTTTCATTGTAACACCATTATTGGAAAAGATAATACCTCACAGAATTACTCAAAGATACATGTCAAATTTGAATTACTGTTTTTTTACTTGCCGTTTTCTCTAATAATTTTAACTTTGCACTTGTTAGTTACAATTATTTAGTGACTGATTTTAGGCTCCGTGGCGCAATTGTATAGCGCATCAGATTTCGGCTCTGAGGGTTGGGGGTTAGAATCCCTCCGGGGTCACGATTTGCCTCTCTTCGGAGAGGCAATTTACACCAAAAATCATTAAATCTCTTTAAAATCAACGAAATAACAAATTTGAATAATTTGCAATAAATCAAATTATATCAAATAAATACATTTTTAGCGAGAACAAATGCGAGAACAAAAATATTTCGTTATTTTGTTCTCGCTGACCTCATAAGTTGTTTATTGACAAACTGTTGATGGTTGTTAATTTCTTGAAATTTGATTGCTTTTGTCGCCAAATTAGTACTGTTTTCAACGGAATTTTTAACCTAAATTTTTAATTATGTTGTCAACATTAAATTTTAGCATTCTACCAATGCTAAATAACTCTCGTCAGAAACTTGGTAAGTCTCAGTTATTCATACGAATAACTATTGATTGTAAGCGTACCGAAATTGCAACAAAGGTGTATGTGGATCCATCGAAGTGGGATAAGAAAACCTATCAAATTAAAGGAATTGATTTGGAATCTCAGTATGCAAATACCCAAATTACTGAAATGATAAATTCAATTAGAATTCAAATTGTAAAGCTTCAAAGTTTAGAAGAAGAAATAACTGCAATTAAATTGAAAGCAATTTTATTAGGTAAAACAATAGATGAAGTTAAACCTAAAAATAAAACGTTATCTGATGCATTTAAATACCACCATATTATTTTAAAA
>CALPOI020000096.1 GCA_943325145.2 Candidatus Planktophila lacus
CAAGACTGATGCTACGACCGCCAAATCTATTGCTGGATCATCTACTTTAATACCGCCTGCAATGTTTAAAAATACGTCTTTGGCACCTAATTTAAAGCCACATCTTTTTTCCATCACTGCTAATAACATGTTTAATCTTCTTAAATCAAACCCTGTGGAAGAACGTTGAGGTGTTCCGTACGCTGCGGTACTCACTAAGGCTTGTACTTCTATTAACATGGGTCTTAAACCTTCAAGTGTGGAAGCGATTGAAATACCACTTAAGGTGGCATCGGTATTGGTGATTAAAATTTCAGATGGATTTTCCACTTGGCGTAGGCCTGAACTCAACATTTCATAAATCCCCAGTTCGTTGGTGCTTCCAAAACGATTTTTGATGGTTCTTAATAAACGATAGACATGGTTCCGATCCCCTTCGAATTGAACGACTACGTCCACCATGTGCTCCAGTACTTTTGGTCCAGCTAAAGCTCCTTCTTTGGTGATGTGTCCAATTAAAAATACCGGAACTCCAGTTTCCTTGGCATATCTTAATAATTGAGCGGTACATTCTCTTACTTGCGAGATGCTGCCTGGAGAGCTTTCAATGTGGGAACTAAAAAGTGTTTGGATAGAGTCAATGACCACTAATTTTGGTTGTATTTCTTCCGCTTGTAAAAATATATTTTGAAGGTTTGTTTCAGTCAGAATAAAACATTCATCGTTTTTAACCCCAATGCGTTCTGCACGCATTTTTATTTGTTGCTCGCTTTCTTCTCCAGATACATAAAGAATTCTTAAATCACTTTCACTGACAGCTAATTGTAGCATCAGGGTTGATTTTCCGATACCTGGTTCGCCACCAAATAAAATTAAAGAACCCGGCACTAAGCCATCGCCTAAAACTCTGTTTAATTCTTTGTCTTTCAACTCAATTCGTTCTTGGTCTTGTTGTTGAATCGATTGGACAGTTTGCGGTTTGGCAGTTTTACCAGAACTCGTTGAGAACGCAACCACTTTAGAATCGTTTTTTTCTACGATTTCTTCTACCAATGTGTTCCATTCATTGCAAGAAGGGCATTTCCCTAACCACTTAGGAGTTTGATAGCCACAGTTTTGACAGAAAAATGCAGTTTTAATTTTAGCCATAAGGAATTAACTATTTTTAGTGACCCATCTGAAGAGCAGAAATGCGCAAAAAATACTAAAGCAACCTAAGAAAAAAGGCATGCCAATGATGGGTTGAGCAGTGAAACGCGGGACAGAAAAGAAATAGAAAACAGCCATCATGATGGGCGGACCAATAATTTCCGCGCAACTCAAAATACTTGTAATTAATCCTTGTAATTCTCCTTGTTCACTTTCACTCGTTTTATTTGAAAGTATTGATCGGATTGCAGGATCAGCTAGACCTGAGAAAGCATAAGGCAACATAAAGGCGTACAACATCCAACTATGGTTTGCTACACCAATGGCAATGAGTGTCGCCATTGTAATAAGTAAGCTTAACAATGTCGTTTTTTTATCCCCAAATTTCTTAGAGATTTTACCGGCTAGACCTCCTTGGACTATGGCAATAAATATTCCAACAACTGCTAAAGAAATCCCTACATCACCAATGGACCAATTGAATTTTTCAATGGTGTAATAATTCCAAGTAGAATGAATTGCCATTCCGCCGAAGTATAACAAAAAAAGCACGACAAAAATCCAAGCAAAGTGTTTGTATTTTTTTAATTGAAAAAAGGCACCAATTGGATTCGATCTTTTCCAAGAGAAAGCTCTTCGGTTTTCTTTCGGAAGTGATTCTTTTAGTACAATTGTCCCATAGATTAAGTTAAGAAGCGATAGTGCAGCCGCAAATAGAAAAGGAGCTCTTAAGTGAAAGTTACCGAGTAAACCTCCAATGGCAGGACCAACGATGAATCCGATACCAAAAGCGGCACCTACTAATCCAAAATTTTTGGTTTTATTTTCAGGCGTTGAGATATCGGCTATGTAAGCGGAAGCAGTTGTAAAACTCGCACCAAACATTCCTGATAAACTTCTTCCTAAGATGAGCCAAAATAATGACGGCGCAAAATACATAAAGATGTAATCAATTCCTAAACCGAATAAGGACAATAATAAAATTGGTCTTCTACCGTAATGGTCACTTAAAGCGCCAATCAATGGTGAAAAAACAAACTGCATGAAAGCGTAACTTCCAAGAATGATACCGTAATACTTTGCAGATTCAGAGATCGAACTATGCGTAACTTCTGAAACTAAGTTTGGGAGGGATGGAATAATAATTCCCAATCCTGTTGCATCAATGACAATGGTAATAAAGATAAAAATGAAGGCGTTTTTTGAGGCCATACTTACTGGTTGTATTGAAATAATTTTCTATCTCGAATATCCATTTGTTCGAGCCATTTTACAAAGGATTCAAAAAACATTTCTCCTTTAAGGTGGTAGCCAGAAGCAGTAAAATGAACATAGTCATGGCGCATTAGTCGTGCTTTCTTCCAAGATTTACAAGACCCTAACTCTCCCATAATCCCGTACATATCCCAAACAGCAGCATGGTATTTTTTAGCAAGTTCAATGACCATTGCTCTTTCTCTTGCTACATTTTTATTGAGGTATTTTTTTTGAAATAAAGCGTCATTCGGAATAGTTAGTAATATAGCACAGTTTGGATTCACACTCAGTACCCTTCGAATTAATGAATCTAGATTAGCTTTGAATACTTCAGGTTTAAATAGATTGTAAGGCATGTTCGCATCATTTGTACCTACTGAAAACGCAAAAAAGTCAGGCGGTAATTCATTCAACTGTTCGCGGAAATATTTATTTGCTAAATGTGTAGGTAAAGAAGCGCCATTTACACCAATTGTGGTATAAGATATTCCAGGTAAATTATTTGAAAGCTGAAATCCTAACACTCGAAATTTAAATGTATCAATTGTAGTTTTTGAAAGTGTTAAGTGAAAATCGGTTAAATTTTTACTAAAATGCACATCGGTATATCCAATTGCCATATTTGTTTGTTTTCTAATCACAAACGTATCTTTTGAATTAAAGTCAAATTTGTAGGGGATAAATCCTTTATTGTGATAAATTCGAATTCGGTCAAAATGGGGTTTAACTTTTGTTCTTTTGTAATTGAAGTGAATATTTATGAGTGAATCTGGAGATTCAATGACCATTCCTAGTAATCCATACTCTAAAGAGTCTGGACGGTCCAATGTACTTTTGTATACCTTCCATTTATTTGACGATTTGAAGGTGTAATTCATTGGATTATTGGTGTTTGCTAAATCAAAAGGAAAAATCCAACCACGTTCTCCAGAGAGTCCTTTCCAGTTAGTTTGCAGATCAGTTCGCATTTCATGTGTGTACACATCCGCTTGTAGGTGTGAACCACCAATATGGTAAAAATTTAATTTTCGATCTTTGTTGATGATCATCTGTTTGATGTCAAAATACAATTTTTCAAAGTTTGGACTGCGTTTATTGAAAAATTGATAGTGATTTTTTTCAAATTGGATGAATGGGTAGGTGACAGCATAAGCAGAGTCTACAATCCCGAAAAAGTTCCTGTTTTTGTAATTGTTTAATGCTACTTCGTTTGGTAAATTACTCTTAGTGTTTGAATTACAGCTTATTACTCCAATTGAAAAAAATAAAATAAAGAATACATACCTTATTTTAATAACCCAATTGAAATATGTTTTTAAGCATTCCCTCATACATTTTGTACCTATTATATTGATTAAACGAAGGGAATAGTAATAAGTTGCATTCTAATGAAGGTTTGATTTTCAGTTACATAATCATTACCCCTTTAAGGCCAAGTTTTGGAATAAGTTTCATGTTTTTTTCTTGAATTGATTCAGGTAAAAACACGAATTTTTTGTCGTACATCACATCGTTCACCCAAAAACTCACCCAGAATTCATTGTTAAGCCCAAAAACATCTTCCATAATAGGCTCAATTTTTGCAGCTTCGTCAGGTAGTAGAATCTCCAAACAGTGTCTTAAAGTGGAAGTATTGATTTTTTCTCCAGTAGTTATATTTTCTCCATAACCACAGGTTGTAATGATGACACCTTCCATAATGTCATCTCTTAAATTTAGTAAGTAAGAGTTGTAGATAGGTTGATTTTCTTCCCCTATTTCTTTTACAATTGCAACTGCAACTCCCTCTACTTTAGGTCCTAATAGTTCTTCTCTCATTGTATTTCGATTAATGAATCAATCGTTTAGCGATTGAAAGATACATAAATAAATCTGCAGGATGACCTATTTTGTATTTATTATTTTTTATAAATGCGGCTTTATTTATATTGTCTTTAGTTAATTTAATGTCTTTCGCACGTTTAAAACCGGTGCGCACAATAACAATGTTTTTTGATGGAATGGAAATGATGTATTGCCCAAGTATTCCTCTGCAATAGTAGACTGGATCACTGTCACCAAGGTACATCCACGTGTGATAGCCATAACGGTAATTTCTTATTCCATCTTCTGTATAGAGAGGTGCTGGTTGGGTGAGTTCTCGCATGTATTTTTCAGAAATAATTTGTTCTCCATTCCATTTTCCGTAGTTTCCTATCAATTTTCCTAATCGTGCAAAATCTCTCGTAGAACTGTACAAGCAACAAAAGGATTTTTCATCGCCATTTTTTTTGTCTAAACTCCAAAAAGCGTTGTTTTCAGTGTTGATTTTAGACCATATCTTTTGTTCAGCATACGTCGATAATTGAGTTCCCGTAGCTTTTTCAACAATGAAACCAAGCAACTGTGAATTCCCACTTTGGTAGAGAAATAATTCTCCTGGCTTGCGTTTCACTTCTTGATCGTTCACCAGTTGTTTGAGGTCAGTACCATAATAGGATGCAGCATTGTCCGACAAAGGATTTTTACCACTTTCTGACCAATCTAAGCCCGAAGACATCCACAATAGATGTTTGATTGTGATTTTTTTCTTTCCCCCTTGATTGAAAGCGGGAAGATAATTTCCAATGGGTTCATCTAAGCTTTTGATTTTTCCTTCATCTAAGGCACAACCAATCAATAATGCAACAAATGTTTTAGCAGCAGAAAAACTATTGGAAACACTTTCTTCATTATGGTCGCCCCAATATTTTTCAAGTACAATTGTATCTCCATGCAAAATTAATAATGAAGAAATTTCTAAGTTCTCAAGGTATTTTAATTCTTTGTTAGTGAGTTGTTTTGATGTTGATTGAGTCACCCACCTTTTTGGAGTTTTTGATTTATGAAGGGTTGCTGAGTAAAATACTTCTTTATCAAAAATTCCCGGACCAGTTTTTCCTTGTAGATAGGTATTGTAGATTCCACTGTACAAATACCATCTCCCTGTAAATACTATGAATAAATTTGCAATTACTAGCAAACCAATTGTAAACAATAGGAGCCACTTCAAAAATCCTTTTACAATTGAAATTATGAACATAATTAATGGTTTGCGTAGTTAAATTCAAATTGTTTGGCCAATTGATTTTTCAAAACAGTACTTACTTCTTGAAAGTCGAGTTTGTAACCTAATTCTTCTTGCATAGAAGTTACGGATTTATTTTCGATTCCACAAGGTATGATGTTGTTAAAGTAAGATAAATCGCTGTTGATGTTGAATCCAATTCCATGCATCGTTACCCATCTCGAACATTTCACCCCCATAGCGCATATTTTTCGTTCCCTTGGTGTATTTGGTTCAATCCAAACTCCAGTTAGCCCTTCAAATCTTTCTCCTTTGATGCCGTAGTGCGCTAATGTTTGTATGACTGCTTCTTCTAAGTATCGCAGGTATTTGTGAATATCGGAAAAGAAATGGTCCAAATCAAAAATCGGGTAGACGACTAACTGTCCAGGTCCATGATAAGTAATGTCGCCACCTCGGTTAATTTTGTGAAAAGTAGCACCTACAGATTTCAAGTGTTGATCGTCCAACAATAAATGGTTTTCATCGCCACTTTTTCCTAACGTATATACATGAGGGTGTTCACAGAATAATACATAATTCTTTGTTGGCTCCTCAGTTTCTCCATTTCTAAGTGCAATTTTTTGAGCTATCGTAGCTGCAAACAATGATTCTTGTAAATCCCACGCTTCTTTGTATTCTTTCAATCCTAATTCTACGTATGTTACTTCTTTCATAGCTTGTCTTGGTAAACTGATATTTTATCAAAGTTATAAAAATTCTCCCTATTAAGAGAAGTTTAGAAAAGTGTTAACTTTTATCCTTTAAGGAAGTGATTTAACTACTTGATGCTATGTTATTAAAATATTCTATTTGAAAACTTTTTAAAATCAACAGAACTGATTATATTCGCACCCATTAAAAAATCATTGGGACGTAATTTAACAGTCTCACATTATAAGTTGTTATGGCTATTATAGGTAAAATTAGAGAGAAGTCAGGATTGACATTGGTTTTATTGGGAGTTGCAATGCTTGCTTTCATTATGAGCGGCTGGGATTCTATGTTCGGTAGAGGATCTGGTGATATGGGAATTGGTGAAGTTGCAGGTGAAACTGTAGACCCAATTAAGTATGAAAATGCAGTGAATGCGATGATTCAACAAGATCAACAGCAGTATGCTCAAAGTCAAAGAGAATACACTGCTGCTGACCAACAAGCTTCAACAGACAGAGCTTGGACGATGTTAGTAGAAGGTGTTGTTTTACAAAAAGAATTTGAAGCATTAGGAATTGATGTAAGTAAAAATGAATTTGACGCTTATCTTTATGGTTCTGATGGTTTTACAGTGATGCCTGATTTAGCTCAAAGTTTTACAGATTCATTGACGGGGCAATTTAACCCACGTTTGTTGGAAAAGAGAATCCAAGAAATGGAAGCTTCAACAGATCCAAAAGTAAAAGAGTCATGGGAAAACAACAAGTTAAACATTACCGAACAACGTAAGAATGAAAAATACTTTCAGTTGTTAAGTCAAGGGGTATATGTTACCAAGTTAGAAGCTGAAGAAGAATACAAAGCACAGAAAGAAGTTAAAAGCGTTTCTTACGTTCTAAGAAGATATTCTGAAATTCCTGATGAAACGATTAAAGTAACAGAGGATGAGGTGAAAGCTTACTACGATGAGCATAAAAACGAAAAGAAATATGAATCAACTGCTGGTAGAGATGTAAAGTTTTTTGATTTACCGATTGTACCTTCAAAAGCAGATTCAGGGGTGTTTAATAAAATGATTAACTCATTAAAAAAACAATTTCAAACAACACCAAATGATTCCATTTTCGTTCTTGCAAATAGCGATTTGAAATTTTACACAAGTACACGTCAAGCTACTCTTCGTCCAGAAGGAGACGCAAAAGCACGCCCAGGGTTAACATTCCCATTAGCGATGGACACAGTGTTTAAAACTGCAACTGTTGGGCAAGTTGTAGGACCTTACCAAGATCAAGGTAGAATCAGACTTGCTAAAGTAAGAGGGTTTAACACAAACATCTGTAAAGTTCGCCATATTTTGATCGGAGCTCCTAAAGGGGATTCATTGAAATTGAAAGCAGTACAAATAAAAGCAGATAGTTTGTTGAAAGGTATTACGAAAGACAATTTTGCACAATACGTAACACAATACAGTGAAGATCCAGGATCCAAATCTACTGGTGGTGTATACGAAGATTTTATGGATTATGAAATGGTTACACCGTTCTCTAATTTTGCTGTATCACAACCGATAGGAACAATAGGAACTGTAAAAACTGATTTTGGGGTACACATTATCGAAGTATTGGATCGCAAATCAGTAATGTATCCAATCGTTTCAATCATTGAAAAAACATTGTTACCGAGTGAGGAAACAGAAACAAAAGCTACAGATGATGCTTATAACATGTTGTATGCTTTGGATGAGAAAGTTTCTCGTAAATCAACACCAAAAGCTAAGTTGGATATTTTTGATACTATTGCAAAACAAAAAGGGTATTTCGTTCGTCCTATTCGTATTTTAGATGAAAATCCAGCTGCTCAAGGAATTGCGACAAGTTTTGCACAAGATCGTATTTTAAAGTTAGCTTACGATGAAAATTCTGAAGTAGGTACTTTGTGTTCAGCACCTATCAAAGATCAAAACCGCTATATCGTTGCAATTGTTGCTTCAATTCGCGAAAAGGGTACTCCAGAGTTTATCGATGTTCAAGACGCAATGAGAGTAGAAGTTATTAAAGAAAAGAAAGCGGAGCGTTTCATCAAGCAAATGACAGGAGCTGGAAGTTTAGATGCGTTAGCTGCAAAAGGTAAAACTATCGTTAACAAAGCAGAGGTAGTTTTTGCGAATCCACAGTTACAAGGTGGTGGTTATGAACCAACAGTTGTAGGTTCGTTGTTTTCAGG
>CALPOI020000097.1 GCA_943325145.2 Candidatus Planktophila lacus
ATTCAATCGGGATTTTGGCATCAATTTGCATTAACAGTTCATAGCCCTGTTGGAAAAAATCCTGAAAAATTTGGAATTACGATTACGTCTAAATTAAATAACCCATTTGCTAACAACGATTTAGATTATAAAGATCCATTTGGTTGTGATCCTACCAAATTTAGCCAAGGATTAAAAAAATCATTATTCAACTTTATGCATGGAATTGGATTTGAATTTCCATTACAAGAATGGTTTGACTTCAAAATTCCTGTCACAACTGTTCCAAAGAACGCAATTAATAATTTTATTGAATCTTACTCCGAAATGAACCAATTGAAACCATCTTCAAAATTCATTTGGTTAGGAGCATTACCTTCGATTAAAAAGGTTGAAAAAATTAAAAAATCAAAAACAAGCACTACTTATCACTTTCAATTTTCTACACTTCAACATGAACTAAAATTAAAAAGTACTGATTTTATGGGAGATTGGCTTGAAAATTTATTCCCTTTGATTCATTTTTCATCCAAAAAAGTTCAGACCTACGAAAATTTAAGTATTCAATTCAATGAATTTACAGGGAAAGAATTTCAGTATTTTATTGAAAGTCAAGAATTTAGCCTACTTCGAAACATTGGATTAATTGTTGTTTAACAAACTCTTTTTAAACAAATAATCAACTTACTAAAAAGGGTGTCACGATTTGAATCGGACACCCTTAATTATTTTAAAATTCATCAACTAGAAACCGTTTACTCCGTTAACAGTTGTGTACTTTAATACATTTTTCTTATCTGGATAAATACGAGCGAAAGCAGACTGTAAAGCGATCGTTCCCTCATGGAAACCACACAATATCAATTTTAATTTTCCTTCGTACGTATTTACGTCTCCGATAGCATAGATACCAGGAATATTCGTAGAATAATCCAACGTATTTACTTTAATCGCATTCTTTTCAATTTCTAATCCCCAATTTGCAATTGGACCTAAGCTTGGTTTTAAACCAAAAAGTGGAATAAAATGATCCGCTTCTTTAACAATTTCTCCTTCTTTAGCGTGTGTTATAATTACATTTTCTAAATTTTCAGAACCTGCAACTCCTGTTACCTCAGCTTCTGTTACTAAAGTGATTTTTCCTGCATCTGCAAAATCAATTACTTTTTGAACTGAATCAAGATGTCCTCGGAAGGAACTGCTTCTATGCACCAAAATCACTTCAGATGCAATTTTTTTCTCTGTTAAATAGATTGACCAATCCAATGCTGAGTCACCACCACCAGCAATTACAACTCTTTTACCTCTGTAAAACTCAGGATCTTTGATAATGTACTCAATTCCTTTGTCTTCAAAATCTACTATGTTTGAAATAGGTGGTTTACGTGGTTCGAAAACTCCTAATCCTCCGGCAATCATTACAATTGGTGCATGGTGTTTTGTACCTTTTACTGTGGTCACAATAAAAGTTCCATCTTCCAGTTTTTCAATATCTTGCGCAGCCTCACCTAAAGTAAATCCCGGCTTAAAAGGTGCTGCTTGCTCCATTAAATTATCGATCAATTCACCTGCTAATACGGAAGGGAATCCTGGTATATCATAGATTGGTTTCTTTGGATAAATTTCAGAACATTGTCCACCTGGTTGAGGCAATGAGTCAATTAAATGACATCTCAACTTTAATAGTCCTGCTTCAAATACTGCAAACAACCCCACAGGTCCTGCTCCAATGATGATGATATCTGTTTCAATCATTTCTTTTATTTTTGGTTTGTAAATTTAGTAATATATTTTCTTTTATTTTTTCTCATTTTTGGATGTTAATCAAATAGATCAGTAGACAAATATTTATCGCCTCTATCGCAGATGATACAAACAACTACCCCACTTTTAAGTGATGGTATTAGTTTTAATGCAGTTGCAACAGAACCTCCACTACTCATACCTGCGAAAACACCTTCTTCACGTGCCAATCGTTTTGTCATTAATTTGGCTTCCTCTTCCGAAACTTCGATGATTTGGTCTACTTTACTTCTGTCAAATATTTTTGGCAGGTATTCTTCAGGCCATTTTCGTATTCCTGGAATCTTTGAACCATCTTCAGGTTGCGCACCAACAATTGTAATTTCTGGATTTTGTTCTTTTAAGTAACGAGACACACCCATTATAGTTCCTGTTGTACCCATTGCTGATACAAAATGAGTCACATTACCTTCTGTATCCCTCCAAATTTCAGGTCCAGTTGTTTTATAATGTATATTTGGGTTGTTTAAATTCCCGAACTGATCTAACATTATGTAACCTTCCTCCTCTACTTTTTTTCGAGCATAGTCAATCGCAGCCTCCATACTTCCTTCTGCGGGTGTTAAAGTCACCACGGCACCGAAAGCACGCATACTCAAAACTCTTTCTCTTGTAGAGTTCTCTGGCATCACCAACTCAATGTGCAAATTATTCAAACGTGCAATCATTGCTAAGGCGATACCTGTATTTCCACTAGTAGCTTCGATGAGCTTACTATCTGGTTTGATGACACCACTTTCAATCCCTCCTTGAATTAACCCATATGCAGCTCGATCTTTTACACTCCCGCCAGGATTGTGTCCTTCCAATTTCGCATAGAGTTTCACATTAGGATTTGGATTAATATGAGATAACTCAACCAAGGGGGTGTTCCCTATAAAATCAATTAATTTCATTTAGTTATTATTTTTTTTTAGTTTTTAGTAATATTTTTTTGTCATTATATTTTTATACAAATCACTATTGACTACATCTAATTGACTATTGACTTAATTTTTATTTTTAATTATTAATTCAGGCTGATGATAAACCATTGAATTAGCGTCTATACTTTCAGTAATCCATGTATTACCTCCTATGATAGAATCTTTACCAATAATTGTATTTCCACCCAAAATAGTGGCACCAGCATAAATTACAACCCCATCTTCAATGGTAGGATGACGTTTTGTTTCTGCCATTTCTTTTTTCACACTCAGGGCCCCTAAAGTCACTCCTTGATATATTTTAACATGATTCCCTATAAGGGTTGTTTCACCAATGACAATACCTGTACCATGATCGATGAAAAAATATTCACCTATCGTTGCACCAGGGTGAATGTCAATACCTGTCTTACTATGAGCAAGTTCAGTAAAAATACGAGGAATAAAGGAAACATTCAACTTAAACAAAGTATTGGCAATTCTATAGATAGAAATCGCATAAAACCCAGGATAAGATCGCATCACTTCCTCTACTCCTCTCGCAGCAGGATCTCCTTTTTCTAATGCATCAGCATCTTTCAATAATAAATCATAAATTACTGGTAGTTCATCATAAAATTGATTTATAATCTCTGATGGTAAAAGCGTCAAATCTGCTTCAATATGCAAAAGTAATACTTCTAATTCCTTTTTATTTCTGTCAACTTCTTCCTCTAATTGTTCTTTTGAAACAATCTTTTTAACACTATATGCTGGAAACAATATTGCTAATAATGTCTCTACAAAAGCTTCTACCAACTGTGGTGCCGGCAATGCTTTTTTATGCGAATGTGCTTTAAAAAGTTTTGTTAGTAGGTTTTGCATTTTATATTATTCATTTATAAAAATATTCTGCTCTAACTCTTCTATTGTTGGTAATGAAGATTTTAAATTCTCTGGTAAAATTTCAGTAAGTTCGAATTCACTTATTCCTATGGGTTTATTAATATCTCTTAAAGCAAACTCTGCTTCCAAATTATTTTTATCTCTACACAATAAAATGCCAATTGTTGGTTTATCATCATCTTCTTTTCCTCCAATTCTTTCAAAAAGATTCGATTTTATTTGTAATGCAAGTACATCTCTACTCCAATTATTTTCTCTAGTTTTTAGGATGTAAAAGGCAGCTATATTTTTATTTTTTAATTTGGTTATTATTACTTTTATATGTCCCCAAGGTATTTTTGTCACCTCTTGCATTACAAACTTTTCATCAATTTGGTTCACAGGCTGTGAACTGGCTAAATTAGTCTCATTTTTAAATTGGTTCACAGGCTGTGAACTAATTTGAAAATAATTATAAAAAAGTTTACAAACTTTAAGATTTGAAACTGAAAACCCTTTCATTTGAGGAAACTCATCCTTTAAATCCTTAGAAATTTGCTCTACTATTTTATCACCCCAAGCCGCCTCATTAATTTTATTTGAAATTATTTTTCCAAGTTCCCAATAAAATTCAATTAAAGCGGAATTGAGAATAACTGCCGCTTTCAATTGAGATATTCGAACTTTTTTCTTCAATTCGATAATCCAATCTTTATATTCATCTTTTAAAACATTATCCATACAAAATCTATTCAATTACTCCAGCTGCAACGGTATTGTTTGTGTTTTCATTAATCAATATAAACGCACCAGTTTTACGATTGTTTTCATAGGAATCAAAACTTATTGATTCCGCAGTTTTAATCGTTACCTTACAAAAATCATTCAAATGGAGCGTACCATCACTCTCTTCTGTTGTAAAAGTTGATATGTTTATTTTATTATCAATCTCTTTAATTAATGCTTTTGTTTGAAAACTATTTTGTTGTAAAATTAACTTCTGCCCTGGTTGAAAAGACTTGTTATCCATCCAACAAATAATCGCTTCAAACGTTTTTTCAGAGTTGATTCCATCGTTCACTGGAACAAATGTAGTGCCTCTGGAAATATCAATATCATCCGCTACATGTAGTATAATTGGTTCGCCTTCTTTAGCTTCCTCAACTTCAATTCCATTTTTTTCTATTTTAGAAATAGTCGTTGTTAAATCAGCTGGTAAAATAGTTATTGATTGACCTTTTACAAAACGTCCACTTAAAACACTTCCCGCATAACCTCTGTAATCATGTAATTCATCTGTTTGAGGCCGAATCACATATTGCACCTGAAAACGTGCTGATTTTTCCTGTTCATTTGGATTAATTTCAACATTTTCTAAAAATTCAAATAAAGTGGGTCCTTTGTACCAAGCTAAATTTTCAGATTGATTTACCACATTATCACCTGATAAAGCATTTGTAGGAATAAAAGATATCTTTTTTAACTGCAACTTTTGAGCGAATTTTTCATAATCTGATTTTATTTGCTCGTAAACTTTTTCATCGTAGTTCACCAAGTCCATTTTGTTGATACAAACCAACACATGAGGAATTCCTACAATATTAGAGATAATACTATGACGATGGGTTTGTTCGGTGATACCTAGTCTTGCATCTACTAATATAATTGCCAGATCAGCGTTTGATGCCCCCGTAAACATATTTCTTGTGTATTGAAAATGTCCAGGAGTGTCTGCAATTATAAATTTTCTTTTATCTGTTGTAAAATATTTATATGCTACGTCAATTGTAATCCCTTGTGCTCTTTCAGCTCTCAGACCATCTGTTAATAAAGCTAGGTCAATCTCTGCGTTTTCACCAGTTGATTTACTTTGTTTTGTTAGCGTTTCTAGAATATCTGTTGATACCGATTTACTATCGTATAACAGTCGACCAATCAGGGTACTTTTCCCATCGTCTACGTTTCCTGCTGTAAAAAATCTTAAAATTTCCAATTTAAATAATGTTTAATGATTAATGTTTGATACTTAATGTGAATCCCTAATTCATCATTTATAATTCAACATTCATAATTACTAAAAATATCCTCCTTTTTTTCTATCTTCCATTGCGGCTTCACTGATCCTGTCATCCATACGAGTTGCTCCTCGTTCTGAAATTCGAGTTTCTTTTAGTTCTTCAATGATGTCATCCAATGTATAAGCCTCACTTTCAACCGCAGCAGTACATGTCATGTCTCCTACCGTTCTGTAACGGACTTTCACTTTTTCGATAATATCAGATGGTTCTAATTCAACAAATTCATTCACATTCATCCATTGACCATGTTCCGTTTTTATACATTCACGTTCATGTGTAAAATAAATAGATGGTAAATCAATTTGTTCTCTTTTAATGTAATTCCAAACATCTAACTCAGTCCAGTTTGAGATTGGAAAAACGCGAACATTTTCACCTTTGTCAATTTTACCATTGTAAATATTCCATAATTCTGGACGTTGTTTTTTTGGATCCCATTGACCAAATTCATCACGAACTGAAAAAATTCGTTCTTTGGCTCTTGCTTTTTCTTCATCTCTTCTAGCTCCACCAATACACGCATCAAATTCAAATTCATTGATTACATCTAATAATGTATACGTTTGTAACGCATTACGACTTGGGAATTTACCCTTACCATCTTGCAAATTTTTCTCTTTAATTGTATCCGCCACGAAACGTACAATTAATTTTTCATTCAATTTTTCCGCCAAATTATCTCTATATGCTATGGCTTCTGGAAAATTATGTCCTGTATCCACATGTACCAATGGAAAAGGAAATTTACCAGGACGAAAAGCTTTTAATGCTAAATGAACCAAACAAATACTGTCCTTACCACCACTAAATAACAATGCTGGTCGTTCAAATTGTCCTGCAACTTCTCTTAAAATATAAATTGCTTCCGCTTCTAATTGATCTAAATAATCCACTTTTTTTAAATTATGAGTTATGTGTTATGTGTTATGAATTATGAGTTAAAATATTTATTATTAACTATTTAAAATTAAGAATGTAATCCGCATTCTTTTTTATCGTTGTTCTCCCACCACCATCTTCCAGCTCTAAAATCATCTCCTTCTTGGATCGCTCGTGTACAAGGCTGACAGCCAATACTCACAAAACCTCGATCGTGTAAAACATTGTAAGGAATATTATTAACTAAAATTTCTCTACGGATTTCTTCAGTAGACCATTTTGCTAAAGGATGAACTTTGACAATATTTCTAGCAGGATCTAATTCTACCATTGGTAAAGACTTTCTATTTTCTGAATGTTCCGCTCTTAGTCCAGTAATCCAACAATCTATCCCTTCCAATGCGCGATTTAAGGGCTCAACCTTTCGAATGAAACAACATTCTTTTCTATTTTCCAACGAATGATAAAAACTTAAGGGTCCTTTTTCAGAAACTAATTTTTCAACCGATGCACTTTGTGGGAAATACACTTCCATTTTTTTTCCATACCGCTCGATGGTGCTTGAAAATACAGCATACGTTTCAGGAAATAAACGACCTGTATCCAAAGTAAAAATTTTAATTGGTAGGTTATTTGTAAAAATATAATGCGTTATCACCTGATCCTCCATGCTTAAACTTGTTGAAAAAGCAGCTTTATTCGGATATCTTTCAGCAATTTGAACTAAAACTGCTTCAAGTGAATACGTATCTAATTCCTTGTCTAATTTCATTTTAAATTGTTTTTGTGACATCATAAATAACATGCCAATCGTGGTAACTTAATTGAATACTGCTTGCAGTAGCCGCATTGTTAATTCTTGCTTTGGATAAACTACCAATGATAGGCAATGCACCTAATTTATGAATCCAAGCAACTGCAATTTGTTCAATGTTTGAATTGTATTTTTCAGTGAAATCCTGAAGTGTTTCTCTTATTGTAACCGCTCTGAAATCATGACCAAATAAAATCGCACCATCCGCTAACGGGGCAAATGCCATTGGTTTACTGTATTGTTCTTTAATAAAATCAATTCGACCATCTTCTAATGCTCTTGTATTTAAAAGATTTAATTCAAAATGATTGGTAACCACCTCATGGGATAATCTTGAGGCAATTAATTTATGTTGTTGTACGTTAAAATTAGAGACACCCACGTGTTTTATTTTCCCTCTCAATTGCAGTGAAGTAAGAACAGAAGCAACCGCATCAACATTCATCAAAGGATCATAATTTTCAATCAAAACAACATCTAGGTAGTCTGTGTTTAATTTTGACAATGTTGTTTCAACTTGATTAATAATACTTTTTTCAGTAAATGGTTCGTAAACAAGTTCACCAGTTGCAGTAAATTGTTTATTTCCGATTTTTGTAAATAAAACCAACTCATTTCGATCTATCGATAATGTTGACAAAACCTGACCAAATAATTGTTCTATTTTACCTTTTCCATAAAATGAAGATAATTCAAACGCATTGATTCCTAAACTAATACAGTATTCTACGATCTCCCTGACTTTTTCAACCGTTAAATCTTCTTCTTTCTCCCAACGCCAAAAACTATAAATTGAATCTGAAGTTTCTGGTCCTGAATCGCTTAATAATACTTTTTTCATTTTAGTCAATAGTTTTTAGTTTTAGTCACTAGTTTTTAGTTTTAGTCACTAGTTTTTAGTTACTAGTGTTAGACATAAGTTACAAGGCAACAGCCGTTTTTTTTTATTTATTTATTTCTCTCTCTCCCATCGAGAGCTAGGTGCGGATA
>CALPOI020000098.1 GCA_943325145.2 Candidatus Planktophila lacus
ATATGTGATTTAGAATTAAGCTACGATGGACCAATAAAAGATTATTGTGGTACTTGCACAAGATGTATTGACGCATGCCCTACAGAAGCAATTACTCCTTATGTTGTGGATGGTTCTAAATGTATTTCCTATTTGACAATTGAATTAAAAGAACAAATCCCAGATAGTTTTAAAAACAAATTGAATGATTGGATATTTGGTTGTGATATTTGTATGGATGTGTGTCCATGGAATCGTTTTTCATCACCTCACAATGAGCACTTGTTTTATCCTAACACAACTTTTTTAGATTTAACAAAAAGAGATTGGGAAGAATTGTCAGATGAGGCATTTAAACAAATTTTTAAAAAAAGCCCTTTAATGCGTACAAAAAAAACGGGCTTAGATCGAAATATCAATTTTGTGAAGCCAATTATTTAAGAATTAAATGAAATACATTACATTTGTGCTTATTAAAATTTAGCGTTATGAAGTTAGTTTATTTTTCTACAGTTTTTGTAGCATCTTTTTTATTTTCTAGTTTTCAGTATTTTAAACCGAATAATACAAGTTTACTTCCACAATACAGTGAAGCAAAAATTACTGGGTCTAATGTGATAGTAAGAGCAAACCCTTCTACTTCAGCAGGTAAAAGAGGTTCTTTAAAGTTAAATCAAAGAGTCACTGTTTTAGACACATATTTTCCTTCAGATAATAGAAATGAAGCTATATTGCGTTATAAAACAGATTTTTATAATGAATACTCGGGTAATTTTTCATTCAGTTTAAATTCAGGAAGAGCTGTAAAGGTTGTTGAATCTTTAGGTGGTGATTCTTACAGGATTTCATTTGTTCAAGCAAATGGTGATAAAGGTTTCGCTAAAATAAGCGGTGATAGATTGGAATTTATTAATGGAGAAAAATGGTATCGAATTGAAACAAGCACAGGGTTAACTGGTTGGGTGTTCGGAAAGTTCGTGCAAGAAATCTATTAATATTTTCAAATTATTTAACATGAGTAAAAAATTTATTATTTCCGTTCCAGTAATCATTGTACTTGTGTTACTTAACGTATATTGCATGCATCCTGAAGATGCATCCGCAAATAATAAAAGTTTGAATAAGAGAGATACAGTTAATGTTGTTGATTCAAAAGATGAAATAGATGTTAATCATCTTATTGGTAAATTTAATTATAGAAATGATTCAGGTTTTGAATTAGTTGAATCAGGATTATCTTCAAAGACGACTTATCTGAGAAAAGAAGTTTATCAAAAATTCAAAGAAATGCATGCAGCAGCTAAAAAAGATGGTATAAACTTGCAAATTGTTTCTGGAACAAGAAATTTTGAAGAACAAAAAGGCATATGGGAACGAAAATGGGAGTTAAATTTCAAAACTTTAAATGACAGTGTTAAAACCGCAAAAAAGATTTTATTATTTAGCTCTATGCCATGCACATCAAGACATCATTGGGGAACAGATATGGATTTAAATAGTTTAAATAACAAGTATTTTGAGTCAGGACAAGGATTGAAAGAATACAAATGGTTACAAGAGAATGGTTCAAAATTTGGATTTTGTCAAGTTTATGATGATAAAACTGTTACTAAAAGAAAAGGATATGAATTAGAAAAATGGCATTGGTCTTACATGCCAGTATCATCAAAATTTTTGAAACAATATAAAGATAAAGTTTCATATGCTAAAATAAAAGGTTTCAAAGGAGACCATTTAGCTTCAAATGAACATATACAAATGATCGACAATTTTGTGTTTGGTATAAATACAAAATGTTCTGATAATCATTAATCTAAGTGTTAATAATTCGATTATTTCAATACAATTAGTTATTTTGTTAAATCAAATTTGAATTTTCGATTTAAATAAAACTAATTTTATACAATGCTTCTAAACAGAATATGGATTTCATTATTTGTCATCTCTATGGCAATGGCTTGTGGTAAAGCCTTTATATTTCATGATTTAAATATTTTCAAAGTAATTGTTGAGGGGCTATTTGAAACAGTAAAAGGAGGTTTCGAAATGGTTATTTCATTAACAGGAGCTTTGTGTTTATGGATGGGTATGATGAATATTGGAGAGAAAGCAGGAATAGTAAATATTTTATCAAAGCTTGTTTCACCATTATTTTCACGTTTATTTCCTGAAATTCCAAAGGGACATCCAGCTGCAGGAGCTATAATGTTAAATTATAGCGCAAACATGTTAGGATTAGATAATGCAGCTACTCCGATTGGATTGAAAGCGATGAAGTTTCTTCAAGAGCTAAATCCTTCAAAAGACACTGCAAGTAATGCACAAATCATGTTTTTAGTATTAAACACTTCGGGCTTAACAATTATACCGGTCAGTATTATTGCTTACAGAAGTTCAAGTGGGTCTGCAAATCCCACGGATGTATTTATGCCAATTTTATTTGCTACGTATTGCAGTACTATAACTGGGTTAATTTTAGTTTCAATTAAGCAAAAATTAAATTTATTCAATCCAGTAGTTTTTGCTTATATCGGAGGTATGAGTGCATTAATTTTTGGTCTATTAACTTGGTGTATCTATCATCCTGAATCAATAACAACAGTTTCAGATTTTGTTGGAAATTTTGTTTTATTCGGAACTATCGTATCCTTTATTGTTTTAGGTGCAATTAGAAAAGTAAATATTTATGAGTCATTTGTAGAAGGCGCAAAAGGAGGATTTGAAATTGCAATTGGTATTTTACCATTTGTTATTGCAATTTTAGCAGCTGTATCTGTATTTAGATCATCTGGAGCAATGCAGGCTTTATTTGATGGTATAGGCTATATTTTAACTGCGATAGGTGTTACATCATTGGCTTTTATTGACGCATTACCAGTTGCATTTATGAAACCATTTAGTGGACCAGGGGCAAGAGCAATGATGTTAGAAGTCTTTCAATCAAAAGGTGTAGATTCATTTGTTGGGAAATTAGCCTCGACATTTCAAGGATGTACAGATACCACTTTCTATATTTTAGCAGTTTACTTTGGTTCAGTCGGAATTACTCGAATTCGATACGCAGCAAAATTAGGTTTAGCAGCTGATTTTGTTGGAATTATGGCATCAATTTTTCTTGCTTATTTATTTTATAAATAATTTTTGTAAGTTATTTTGTGCTTAAAAAATAAATGTTTTCATAATTTCAAATTGGACCTGTTTATCCATTATTTTTGTCAATAAAAGCACATCAACAATGGCTTCAAATTCTTTTCAAATTATTGGTCAAGAGCTGCAATCTACAAACATTCATCTTGGTTGGAAACAGGTGAATATGTACAATCAGTTAAGTATATTTTTGATTGGATCTTTTTTATTACTGACAATAGCTAAATTAAGTTCACCAAATTTAAAGTTTAATTTAATTTATGGAGTGCTTAAGAACAAAGGGATTACAAAAATAACCCGTGAAGAATTCCCAATATCAATCCTTACAAATAGTTGTTTAATTTTTAATTTTATTTTAGTAAGTGAGGTTTGTGCCTATATTTATTTCAAGAACATTTCACTTGAAAGCAATTTTTCTTATTTTTTATTTTATTTCCCTTTAATTATAGTAATACAACCACTTTTAACTTCTTATTTGATTGAATTACTGACAGGAGAAAAAAGTCTATTATTAGAAGTCCGTTTAAACAGTTGGTTATTTGTAAAAATCGCAAGTGTTTTAATTACTATAAATTTAATTTTTTGGGTCTTTAACCCTAATTTCGAAGGGATTTATAGCAAGCTTTTTTTACTTGTTTATGTTTTAATTTATGGAATCAGAATATTACAAGGTTTGAGTTTTGCTATTTCTAAAGGCATATCTTTGTATTATATTATTTTGTATTTTTGCACGTTTGAATTATTACCATTTGCTATTGTTTATAGTTTAGTGGTATAACTTATAGATAGATTTTTAACTAACTAAACAATACTATTTTGAGCATCAAAACGATTTTGGTTTCTCAACCTAAACCTGAAGGAGATAAGTCTCCTTACTTTGATTTGGCGGATAAATATAAGCTAAAGATTGATTTTCGTCCATTCATTCATGTAGAGGGTATTGCAGCACAAGAATTTCGTGCTCAAAGAGTAAATATTGCGGATCATACCGCAGTAATTATGACTTCTAAAAATGCAGTTGATCATTTTTTTAGAATTGCTCAGGAAACAAGGTTTACCGTACCTGATACAATGAAATACTTTTGTATTTCAGAGGCCGTAGCATTGTATCTTCAAAAGTATGTGACTTACAGAAAACGTAAAATATTTTTTGGAAAACAAACTATTGAAGAGTTGGTCGAAACTATGCGTAAACATAAAACAGAAAAATTTTTGTTACCATGTACAGATATTTTACGCGATAAAATTCCAGAAACATTGGAACAACACAATATAGATTTCACAAAAGCGATGCTTTATAGAACAGTTGCGTCTGATTTAAGTGATTTGGAGAATGTATACTATGATATGTTAGTGTTTTTTAGTCCAGGTGGAATAGAATCTTTATTTAAGAATTTTCCTGATTTCAAACAAAATGACACCATTATTGCTGCGTTTGGACCTACAACTGCAAATGCGGTTTTAAAAAATAATTTAAGATTAGATGTGCATGCTCCGCAACCAAATGCACCGAGTATGACTGCAGCGATAGAAATATTTGTAAAAGAATCAATAAAGAAAAATAAGAATTAATTGTCGATTAAATTCTAATTCATCTTAGAAATAACTTAAGTCTATGGCAAAAAAACAAAATAAATCGAAAACCAGTTTGTTTTCTGTGACTCGAAAAAAAGTTATTTATTTTTGGTTATTTGCTACATTCCCTATTTTACTTATTTTTCTATTATTAATTTATCATTCTTTTTCTGATTTACCATCAATTGTAGATTTAAAAGATCCACAATTAACAGCGTCAGTTGTATATGCGAATGATGGAGAAACAGAAATGGGTAGGTATTGGAAAGTGAACAGAGTTGTATCAAGGTACGATTCAATTTCTCCTTTTTTAACTGATGCATTGATTTCTACTGAAGACGAACGATTTTTTTCACATTCAGGAATTGATGTAAAGGCAATAGGTAGAGCGATTGTAAATGTTGGTGGGTCTGGTGGTGCATCAACAATTACGCAACAGTTAGCAAAACAATTATTTACATTAAAAGAACGCCAAGAACGTGAGGAAAGAATTGCTGCTGGAGAAGAAGAAGAAACACCTTTTTTTGGTAGTTATGGTCGGAAGTTTAATCGACTAATTGAGAAAGTAAAAGAGAATATTATTTCATCTCGTATTGAAGAAACCTTTACTAAAGAAGAAATAATTACAATGTATTTAAATCAATTTGATTTTTTATACAATGCTGTTGGGGTAGCAAATGCATGTAAAATATATTTTAATAAAACACCTTCTACAATTACAAAAGAAGAAGCAGCAATGTTAGTTGGAATGTGTAAGAATCCTACGTTATTTAATCCTTACACCTTCTCTATTAAAAATTACCGTGCTATTCTTGCTGAAAGAAATGGAATTTCAACCAAAGCTGTTTTAAACAGTGACATCCTTGCTGCAAAAAGTAAGGATAGTTTGAGAGCAGTAGAGCGTAGAAATCAAGTATTGAAGCAGTGGTTAAAAAACAGCAATCGAAACAATAAAGGGTTACGTGTATTGATATCTCAATCTGAGTACGAAGCACTATCTAAAAAGCCAATAAAAACTGATTTTCAACAGCTAAACTTCAAGAAAGGTCGTGCTACTTATTTTAAAGAAGCATTACGAAAAGAAGTTGCTGATTTATTAGCTGAAAAGGATGAAAATGGTGATTATAAAATTTATAAACGAAATCCAGAAGATCCTGATGATAAAAGTCGTTCGTATAATATTTATGAAGATGGATTAAGAATTTACACGACGATTGATTATAGAATGCAAGTTTATGCTGAAGAAGCATTAAAACGACATTTGAAACAGAATCTTCAACCTGCTTTTAATAGAAACAATAAAGGTTTAAGAAATTATCCTTTCTCTAATTCGATTTCTAGTGATGAAGTGAATCAAATTATGACAACTGCGATACATCGTTCGAATCGCTATTATAATTTGGTGCGATTAGGATATTCTGAAACAGAAATATTAAAAAATTTCAAAGTAAAAACTCCGATGAGGCTTTTTACTTGGAGAGGTGTTAAAGATACTGTTATGACACCCTATGATTCAATTTTACACTATAAATCTTACTTACAAGCTGGGTTAGTTTCTATTGAACCTGGAACTGGGTTTGTCAAAGCTTGGGTAGGCGGAGCTGATATTGATTATTTTGCTTATGATCATGTGAGATTAGGTAAACGTCAAGTTGGTTCAACAATTAAACCTTTTGTCTATGCAACTGCAATGTCTATGGGTGTCATTAAACCATGTACACAAATACCAAATGTACGACACTGCATAAGATTGTACGATGATGAAGGAAACTACACAAAATCATGGTGTCCAAAAGGTGGCGGTGGCGGAGGTTCTGTAACCGTAAAAAGAGCATTGGCGCAATCTATGAATAACATTGCTGCAGCAATTATTAATAAATTGGGTAGAAATGGACCAAAAACTGTTGCAAGCATTTTGGACCAAATGGATATACATCTCGAAAAACGTGATATAACACCTTCAATGTGTTTGGGTTCAATGGATTTATCACTAATTCAATTAGTGGGCGCTCAAGCTACTTTTGTAAATCATGGTTTGTACAATCGTCCTACAACTATTTTAAGAATAGAAGATAGGTATGGAAATGAAATTTATACCTCCGGTTTTGAAACTAAAGAAGTTTTTAATGAAACGTATGCATATTCAATTATTGATATGATGAAGGAAGTAATTAATTCAGGTACAGCAACAACATTAAGAGGAGGTCAGTCCTGGGGAGGAATAAAGTATCCAACGGCTGGTAAAACTGGAACAACTCAAAGTAACTCTGATGGATGGTTTGTCGGATTGACACCAGAGCTTGTAACAGGAGTTTGGGTAGGTGCTGAAGACCGTGCAGTTCGATTTAAAACAATGGCTTGGGGTCAGGGTGCAAGATTGGCTTTGCCAATATATGGTTATTACATGCAGTTCTTGTATGGAGATTCTAAGGTAAAGATTTCTAAAAAAGATTTTGAAAAACCACAAGGATTTGATGAGTCTAAAGTAGATTGTAATGAATCTTATACTTTTTCAGTTAGAGAAATAGAAGAAGATGAGGAAACAAAACAAGAAAAGAAAGAGGAAGCAATAATTCCAGAAGAATTAGAGTTATAATATTTTTAAATAATACAGTTCAAAAAATGAATAAAGTTGTAGCAAATGTAACCGAGGCACTTAAAGGGATTGAAGATAATATGACCTTGATGGTTGGAGGATTTGGATTATGTGGTATTCCAGAAAATTCAATTGCTCAGCTTGTTGAATTAGGGGTTAAGAATCTTACTTGTATTTCCAATAATGCTGGAGTTGATAATTTTGGTTTGGGTTTATTATTACAAAATAAGCAAGTTAAGAAAATGATCAGTTCTTATGTTGGTGAAAATGATGAGTTTGAACGACAAATGTTATCCGGAGAATTAGAAGTAGATTTGATTCCACAAGGTTCTTTAGCTGAAAGATGTAGAGCTGGAGGTGCAGGTATTCCAGCATTCTTTACTCCTGCAGGATACGGAACTGAAGTTGCTGAAGGAAAAGAAGTTCGAATTTTTAATGGTAAACCCCATATTTTAGAATCTGCTTTAACAGCTGATTTTGCAATAGTTAAAGCATGGAAAGGCGATACAGAAGGAAACTTAGTGTTTAAAGCAACAGCTAGAAACTTTAATCCTATGATGGCGATGGCAGGTAAAATAACTATTGCAGAAGTAGAAGAATTGGTACCAGCTGGTGAGTTAGATCCTAATCAAATTCATACCCCAGGAATTTTCGTTCAGCGAATTTTTAAAGGGGAGAAGTTTGAAAAACGCATCGAACAAAGAACAGTAAGAACAAAATAATTAAACAATGTTTTAATCTGGAAATGAAACAATGGAAAATTATCGAACGAGTATAATTTTAGACAAAACTATAAAGTTTTCTCTAGAGATTATTCGATATTTTGATTTCTTAGAAAGCGAAAGATAGTATGTGATTGCAAAGTTATCCTTTTGATAATTCACTTAAAGCCCAAATAAATGAAATTGGATTAATTTCTATAAAATTATTTCAAGTTCAAAGAAAAGTTAACTTAATAACAAGCTATTATATTGGTACATTAGTAAATTGGTACATTGAAAAAATTAAAAAAAGATG
>CALPOI020000099.1 GCA_943325145.2 Candidatus Planktophila lacus
AATAAACAACTATTGAACAACGACGGTTTATTGGCTGCTGCTTTCGCCCATGCAACCCAAGTGGATTACAATGAAGCATTTCAAAAAATTCAAGCTACTGTTCAATTATGGCGCTCCAATTTAGAAAATGGTGAACGTATTACGATTGATCGTGTAGGATTTTTATTTTTAGACGCGGAAAGAAACATTGGTTTTGAACAAGATCGATTTAGCAATCTATTAATGAGTTCGTTTGGGTTAGTGAAAGTACATTTTATTCCAAAAGAAGACATTGCAATAATTCCAAATCAAATTGAAGAAGCTCCTATCCTTGTTTTTGATGTAACGAATGACATAGGAATTGGTGCACCTGTCATTGAGGAAGAAGTTGAATCTCATGAAGACGAAGAATTGGCACCAATAATTCCATTGGATTCCAATTCCAGAAAAACTACAATTTGGAAGTATGTGGCTGCTGCTGCTTTGGTTCCAATCTGTTTTTATTCGTACTGGCTGCCAATGAAAACAAATGTATTGGAATCAGGTATGATTGCAACTCAAGATTTTAATCCGTTTTATCACGAGTCACCTTCTAATTATGTAAAAAATCCTTTTCCAATTGATTTTAAGTATAAGGAGGAGGAAGATTCATTTCTAACTACAATCAATCACCTTCCTTCAGATGTAAATGTGGTTTCCTTTGAATTGGATCCTGAAACTTTTGTAATGGTAAAAGTGAGAGAATCGGTAACTACTTCAATACCAAATCCAATTGTAACTGATGTTCCGAAGCCAAAAGTGGAATTGATTCAGCCTGTTAAAAAAGTTACACCTCCAATTGTAAAAAGCGAGAAGGTTGCTGTAAAATCGAATACAAGCACTAAAAATACTGGTAATCTACACTTAGTAGTAGGATGTTTTTCAACCGAGCAAAATGCCAATGAATTGATCTCAAAATTAAAAACAAACGGTATTAACGCATACATTGTAGACCAATCAAATGGTTTACATCGTGTAAGCGCCCTTTCGGGATCATCTGATTCTGCATTTTTGGCTACAAAAGAGAAATTAGCTGGGCTAAAGATGACAGGTTGGTTACTTCGTAAATAATTTTCTTACAATCATTTCTCATATTTAATTTCATTGTTATATATTTACAACTAACAATTTAATTATAAATCGAACGATAGACTTTATTTAAAGACTATCTATGTTTATTACATGTATAAAAAACGTTTTTAATTATGAAAAAAATTTTATTATCCGTAGGGTTTTTTTGTATGACCTTTACATATTTTGGTCAAGATACGATCAAAAACTCTGAAAAAAGTAATTATAGATTTGAAAAAATAGTTCATTTAGATGCAACCCCGGTACAAAGTCAAGGATTTGCTGGTACGTGTTGGTCTTTTTCAGGATTGTCTTTTTTCGAATCTGAATTAATGCGTATGGGAAATAAGAAGTCTCCAATATTGTCTGAGATGTACGTTGTAAGAAAAGCGTACGAAGAAAAAGCAGATAAATACATTCGTATGGATGGAAAATCTAACTTTGGTCAAGGTGGTGGTTTTGTGGATATTCCTTATGTAATCAATAAGTACGGAATTGTTCCAGAAGAAGCTTATTTGGGATTGAATTATGGAAAAAATAATCACGACCACAACGAACTTTTTTCTGTATTAGATGGAGCTGTTCAAGGAATGTTAAAACATTCAAAAGATGAAATGGATAAACAACATTCTAATGGAATTACAAAAACTTGGAAATTGGCTGTTTCAGGAATTTTGGATGCTTACTTAGGAAAAGAGCCACAAACGTTCAAATACGAGGGCAAAGAATATACTCCTAAATCGTACGCACAGTCCTTAAAGTTGGATATGAATAATTATGTGTCAATTACCTCTTACATGAATGAGCCTTTGTATCAACCAACGCAGTTGGCAATTCCTGACAATTGGTTATGGGAGAGTTCTTACAATGTGAAATTAGACGAATTATTTACGATCGTTGAGCATGCATTGAAAAATGGATATACGATTGCTTGGGGAGCGGATGTTTCTGAAAAAGGATTTAGTTTCAGAGATGGTTTAGCGATTGTACCGGAAGACGATGCTACAATTGAAGTGAATGGTAGAGACAATAAAAATTTCTCAGATGCTGGTGCGAAAAAAATCTCAAATGCATTTTTAACACCGGTGAAAGAAAAAGTGATTACTCCAGAAATGCGTCAAGAAGGATACGACACAAAATTAACTACGGATGATCACGGAATGCACATTGTAGGAATGTACAAAGACCAAGCTGGCACAAAGTATTTTTTAGTTAAAAATTCATGGGGAAGTGATCGTAATTACCCTAAAGGCTATTTTTATGCTTCAGAAGCTTACTTTAAGTTAAAAACGATGAATTACTTTCTGCACAAAGATGCTTTACCAAAAGAAATTCGTAGTAACTTGAAAATCAATTAATTAAAATGGAACGCTTAACACCTGCAGAAGAACAAGTAATGTTGAAATTATGGAAGCTTGAAAAAGCTGCTGTAAAAGACATTGTTGCGTTGTACGAAGGTGAGCAACCTGCGTATAATACTACCTCCACTATTGTGCGTATTTTAGAGAAGAAGAAATTCATAAAACATAAACCCGTGGGTAGAGGGCATATTTATATGCCTAAAATATCACAAGAAGCATACCGAGAATTTTTAGCGAATCATTTATTGACGAATTATTTTGACGGAAATAGAAGTGAGGTAATCAGTTATTTCAATAGAAATGCTTCATTGAATGATTTACTGTAATCAATAAGCAACATTTTCAAGGGTGTCTGGTTTATTCTAGGCACCCTTTTTTGTTGATTTTAATTGAATAAATTTTGCTTCTTAAAACTTTATTGCTTATCATAAATCAAGCGATAAATAGTTTCGTTATTGTTCCAAAATGTTTTAATTTAGCGAAAAATCATAGCATGGCTTTAGTAGATATTTCATTAGAATCAATTCTTCCATTTTTAGAAAAATTGGATGCACAACAAGTACCTCAATGGGGTTCAATGTCTGCACAACGAATGGTAGAACATTTAACAGATACATTATGGATTGCTTGTGGTCAAAATCCTCAAGCCTTGTTAGTACCTGAGGAAAAGTTACCTGCGATGCTTGCTTTTCTTGATTCGGAAAAACCAATGGCAAAAAACATTCAAGTTCCTTTTGCTCTGGCTGAAACTTCGCTTAGAAACGAGGAATTGGAGTTGGCAATTGATGAATATGTAGATGCTTGGTTGGCTTTTGAGGAGTGCTATGAGTCAACTCCTGGTTTAACCAATGTTCATGCTTATTACGGACCATTGAATGAAGAAGGTTGGAGAAAGTTACATGCAAAACATTTAACTCATCATTTTAAGCAATTTGGTTTAATAGTTGAATAGTAACCATTAATTTGTAAAGAAATGAAATTGAAGGCATACACATTTTTGGTATTTTTATGTCTGTTAGGACAAAATCTTTGGGCTCAAGGATGTTCTCAGTGTAAATTAGTTTCTGAACAGGCATCTGAAATGGATGAATCTTCCTTCGGATCCAATATCAATAGCGGTATTTTATATTTGATGATTATCCCTTATTTATTAATCTTCTTTTTGTTTAGAAAAAGGATAATATCTTTTTTAAAATCAATGATCTCTAGCAAGTAGATTCTGTAATGAATTGATATTAATTCATTACACTTGTGATTTACTTTTTTTGTCCCCTTGTTTTTGGTTTTTTGTATTTTTCTTTCACTTTTCTTTTGTAAGATCCACCAAGGTTGACTTTTTTATTCTTCGCTTTCTTTTCATGAAACGCACCACTTCCAGAAATTTTAATTTTTGGCATGTAGTTTACTCCCGGGATAATTGGTTTTTCTGACTCGATAAGCTCTTCTGACAGTTCAACTTCTTCTGGAATTGGCAGGACTGGTAGTGTTAATTGCATTAATTGTTCCGCTTGATCTTTGTACTCCATATCCCATTCAGTTACAAGTGAAATAGCAATCCCGTGTTTTTCTGCGCGTCCGGTTCGTCCAATGCGATGAATGTAGTTCAAAATATCTTCTGGCATGTCAAAATTGATGACATGGGTTACTTCTGAAATGTCTAAACCTCTTGATACTAGGTCTGTAGCGATCAAAATTCGGTGTGTTCCATTTTCGAAATTACGTAATGATCCAAATCGAAAGTTTTGAGATTTATTGGAATGTATGACACCAATATTTTCAGGGAATTGTTCGATCATTTGATCGTAAAGTAAATCCGCTATCTTTTTACTTTTCGTAAAAATCAATACTTTTTTAAATTCGTCTGATTTTAGTAGGTGGGTGAGTAAATTAACTTTACTATAATAATTTGGGACATGATATGTAAGTTGTTGAATACTTTCTAGTGGTGTTCCATGTGCCGCAGCTTCTATCTTTTCTGGAGCGTCAAAGTATTCATTGATAACTTTTTCAATATCTTCTGTTAAAGTCGCTGAAAATAGTAAATTCTGACGCTTTTCAGGAAGGAGTTCAAAAATATTATTTAGCTGGGTCCTAAAACCTAAATTCAACATTTCATCCATCTCATCAATGACAAATTTTTGAATGGCTTTTAGCTTTAAACTACCGTTCAATGCAAGATCATACATTCTACCTGGTGTAGCGACTAAAATATCTACACCTTCTAATAATTCTTCTTTTTGTATGTTGATGTTGGCTCCTCCATATACCCCGAGGACTCGAACATTCATGTATTTCGCTAATTTATTTGTTTCATCTACAATTTGCTCAACGAGCTCTCTTGTTGGAACAAGTACAATTGTTCGCGGTTCAATATTTTTTGTGAATTTAAATTGATTCAAAATTGGAAGCAAGAATGCATAAGTTTTACCAGTACCAGTTTGGGCAAGACCTACTACGTCTTTTCCAGACATGATAACTGAAAATGCTTTTTGTTGTATGGTTGTTGGTGTATCAAACCCTAAGTCTGTTAATGCATTTATTAATGCTTTTGAAATTTTAAAATCGTTGAATTTCATGGATTGGGTAAGTTGCTAATTTTTTGTTATTGTATCAATAATAAATGAAATAGACCAATTTAAACGGATCTATTTTCTTGTGTTAAAGAGAGAAATATTTAGTGAAGAATGAACTTAACTTTTGCTCTAACTCTATGGTTTAATGTGTTTTATTAAGGCGCAGGTGTAAGAGAGTTATTGTAAGCAGTAAAAGATCCTTCAATGGATTTGGCTTGTGACAATAGATCTTTAGTTACAGTTCCTTTGAATGTTCCTTGAATGACGCCTCCTAATTGATTTGTGAATTTTGTGATGGTTAATTCTACTTTATCATTTTGAGCGGTTGAGAATGTAGCTCCGGCGTACAAACTAGATTTGATAAACATTCCTTTTTTACTGGATATGCTTAATAAGTCATAGGTCTGACTACCTATTTTCGTAGGTATATTTGAAAATGAAATATACATTTCATTTTCTTTGGAATAAAGTACTAAACCATTTCCTTGTTCATTTTTACCAAAATTTGCATACCCATTATCTACATCTTTGTACAAGCCTGACCAGCTAAATGATTGAGAATCAAATTTAAGATTCCAATTTGTTTTTAAGCTATCATTGAAGAGAGTTGTGGTATCTTTAATTAAGGTAGAATCTACTATAGAGTCAGTCGTATCATTCAAAGCAACAGTATCTTTTTTACAAGAGTTTAATGGTGCTGTAAGAATTAAAACAAAAGCAAAGAAAAAATAAATTGAAAGTTTCATAAGTAGTTTTTTATGCAAATTTATTCTAATTGTTTTATTATTCGTTATTAATTAACCTCTTTTGAGCTATTTTGCTTGTTTTAGGTGAAATATTTTTTTTTGGAAGTTTATTTTTGAGAAAATTTATTAATTTTACCACAGATTATTTACATCAAAAACACGAATCATGAGTATTTTAGGTATCGTAACATTTTTGTTAATTGGAGGAATGGCTTTCTGGGTATTGTTTTTTCTTCTTGGTTTTGTACTTCCATTTTGGATTACTTTAGGTGTTTTTGATAAAATTCGTCCAAAACGTGTTTTTGACGAAGAAGAAACCAACGCGTAAATTATTAATTGTTCATTTCATAATTTAAAAGACTGACTTTCTGTTGGTCTTTTTTTATTTTAACTAATTCTAAATCATGAACGCTACTCAAGATTTTATTCAAAACAACAAAGAACGTTTTTTAAATGAATTGATTGATTTGTTGAAAATCCCTTCTATTTCTGCTGATCCTGCTTTTGCAAGTAATGTGAACGATGCAGCACAATCTGTTGCGAATCATTTAACGAATGCTGGAGCTGAGAAAGTGACTATTTATCCTACAAAAGGCTATCCAATTGTTTACGGTGAAAAAATGATTGACCCAACGTTACCTACAGTTTTAGTTTATGGCCATTACGATGTTCAGCCTGCTGATCCATTGGAATTGTGGGACAGTCCTGCGTTTGAACCAGTGATTAAAACGACACCAATTCATCCGGAAGGTGCAATATTTGCACGTGGTGCGTGTGATGATAAAGGCCAAATGTTCATGCATGTAAAGGCTTTTGAGGCAATGGTGAAGTCGGGTGAATTGATGTGCAATGCAAAGTTCATGATCGAAGGAGAAGAAGAGGTTGGTAGTGTGAATTTAGGTGATTTTATAAAAGAATACAAGGACCTTTTGAAAGCCGATATTATTTTAGTTTCAGATACAGGGATGTTAGCAAATGATACTCCTTCTATTACGACTGGTTTGAGAGGTTTAAGTTATGTTGAAGTAGAGGTTACCGGTCCGAATAGAGATTTACATTCAGGATTATATGGTGGATGTGTTGCTAATCCTATCAACATTTTGGCGAAGATGATTGCTTCGTTACACGATGAAAAAAATCAAATTACAATTCCCGGTTTTTATGACAAAGTAGAAGAGTTGACGCGCGCTGAACGTGATGAAATGGCAAAAGCTCCTTTTAGTCACGAAAACTATTGCAAAGCGTTAGACATTGAAAATGTATATGGTGAAGATGGTTTTTCGACGATGGAACGCGGTTCGATCCGTCCAACGCTAGATGTGAATGGAATTTGGGGTGGTTATACTAGCGAAGGGGCGAAAACAGTCATTGCGTCTAAAGCATATGCGAAAATTTCGATGCGTTTGGTTCCTCATCAAGTACCTGATGAAATTACCGAACTATTTAAAACCCATTTTGAAAGCATTGCTCCTGAAGGGGTGAAAGTGGTAGTGACTCCACATCATGGAGGTGACCCTGTTGTAACTCCAGTTGATTCAATTGCGTTTAAGGCTGCAAGCAAAGCGTATGAAACGACATTTGGTAAACCTGCCATTCCTGTTCGAAGTGGAGGGAGTATCCCAATTGTTGCGCTTTTTGAAAAAGTTTTGGGATTAAAGACGGTAATGATGGGATTTGGATTAGACAGTGATGCCATCCACTCTCCAAATGAACATTACGGATTATTCAATTACTACAAAGGCATTGAAACCATTCCTTATTTTTATCAAAATTTTAGAGAGATGATGGGTTATTCAGGGACCATTAATAAAATAGGAGGTTAGTGTGTTATTTCAATTAAATCAGTACTTATTGAAAATACTATCTTTGCTTAATGGCTGAACAATTGCAAATTTCTGGTACATCAAGGGAGGAACTTTATTCTTCTCTCTTACCGCAATTAAAACAATTGGTGTACGAGGAGAAAGATGTAGTTGCCATACTTTCAAATGTTGCGGCAGCAATCAAACAATCTTTTCATTTTTTTTGGGTGGGATTTTACCTTGTAAAAAACGAACAATTGGTTCTTGGTCCTTTTCAGGGTGATATTGCTTGTTTTCGGATTGATTTAGGTAAAGGGGTTTGTGGAACAGCATGGAAGATGAAGGAAGTTCAAGTGGTTCCTAACGTTGAAGATTTCCCTGGTCATATTGCATGTAGCAGCGCCTCGAAAAGTGAAATTGTTGTACCGATTTATTCTTCGGAGAATAAAGAACTAGTGATTGCTGTATTGGACATTGATAGTGATTGTTTGAATGATTTTAATGCCGTTGACGCCTATTATTTAACAGAATTAACAGAATGGTTAAGTACTTATTTTTAATTTTCGGTTACTTTTTTTTAGTTGCCAGTTGCGCAATGCAAGGAAGTATCAATGGCGGTCCCACCGATAAAAATGCGCCTTATATTATC
>CALPOI020000100.1 GCA_943325145.2 Candidatus Planktophila lacus
AAAAACGGTGTTATGTAAAGATACACCCGCTTTTATTGCGAATAGAGTAGGTGTTTATTCGATCATGTCTCTTTTTCATTTGGTAGAAGAAATGGATTTGACGGTTGAAGAAGTGGACAAACTTACAGGGCCAGTATTAGGTAGACCGAAGTCAGCAACGTTTAGAACGTGTGATGTTGTAGGCTTGGATACGTTGGTTCACGTAGCAAATGGACTCAAGCAAAATTGTCTTGAAGACGAAGAAAATGAGGTGTTCAAATTACCAAATTATGTTTCTTCAATGGTTGAGAATAAATGGTTTGGGGCTAAATCAAAAAAAGGATTTTACACTAAAGTTACGAATGATCAAGGAAAGCCTGAAATTTTAACATTAGATTTAAAATCAATGGAATACAGGTCTGCATTGAAAGCTAGTTTTCCTGTGTTAGAAGAAGTGAAATCGATTGATGATTTAAAGAAAAGAACCAAGACGTTATTAACAAGTAAAGGGAAAGCGGGTGATTTTTACAGAAAATTATTTGCTGGATTATTTGCTTATGTTTCGAATAGAATTCCAGAAATTTCAGATGAAATCTATAAAATAGATGACGCAATTAAAGCTGGTTTTGGTTGGGAATTGGGGCCTTTTGAAACATGGGACATTATTGGTCTTGAAACTGGATTGCAATGGATTACTGAGGAAGGGAAAAATGTAGCTCAATGGGTGGTTGATATGTCAACAAACCAAACGAAAACATTTTATTCTTCGTGTGAAGGTAAAAAGTATTATTACAATCATCAAAGTTCAGGATACGAGATTATCCCTGGAACGGAATCATTGGTTTTATTAGAAACATTAAGAGATCAACATACAGTATGGAAAAATGAGGATGTTACCATCATTGACCTTGGAGATGGAATTTTAAATTTAGAATTCCATACTAAAATGAATACAATTGGCGGCGGAGTGATTGCTGGTATTAATAAAGCAATTGATTTAGCTGAAACATCCTATAAAGGTTTGGTAATCTACAATGAAGGTCAAAACTTTTCTGCTGGTGCAAACGTAGGAATGATTTTTATGATGGCCATCGAGCAAGAGTTGGATGAATTGAATTTTGCGATAAAAGCATTCCAAGATACAATGATGCGTATTAGATATTCGAATATTCCAGTTGTTGTTGCACCACATAATATGGCGCTTGGAGGAAGTTGTGAAATGTCGATGCATGCTGACAAAGTGGTAGCTCATGCTGAATTGTACATGGGCTTAGTTGAATTTGGTGTTGGACTCATTCCTGGTGGTGGAGGCACAAAAGAATTTGCAAAACGACTCTCAGACGAAATTAAAGAGGGAGATGTCAAAATTAATCGATTCAGAGATAAATTTTTGACAATTGGTCAAGCAAAAGTTTCACGTTCTGCGAACGAAGCATTTAAGTTAGGTTATCTAAGAGAAGGAATTGATGAAATTGTAATCAGCAGAGAATTACAACTTACTCGTGCTAAATCTGTTTGCCTTCAATTAGCAGATGCAGGTTACATTGCACCAAAAAGAACAAAAAACATGATTGTTCTTGGAAAAGAAGCGCTTGGAATTGTATATGTAGGTGCTGATACAATGGTAAGCGGGAATTATATGTCCCAACACGATCAAGTGATTTCGGAAAAACTTGGCTTCGTTTTATGTGGTGGAGATTTATCTGAAAACACGTTGGTATCAGAACAATATGTGTTGGATTTAGAGCGCAAAGCTTTTGTAGAATTGTGCATGCAACGAAAAACATTAGAGCGTTTGGAAAGTATTTTAAAGTTCGGTAAAATATTAAGGAACTAAACGTGTTTCTCGATAGATAGTTATAATTGAAAAATAGTTAAAACATGAGAACAGCATATATAGTAGCAGGTTATAGGACAGCAGTTGGAAAAGCAGGAAAAGGAGGATTTAGATTTTCGCGACCAGATGATTTAGCGGCTGACGTCATTAAACATTTGATGTCTCAATTTCCGCAATTGGATCCTGAAAGAATTGACGATGTAATCGTTGGAAATGCAATGCCTGAAGCAGAACAAGGCTTAAATGTTGGAAGATTGATTTCGTTGATGGGATTATCGACTGATAAAGTACCTGGAATGACTGTGAATCGTTATTGTTCATCCGGTTTGGAAACAATTGCCATAGCAACAGCAAAGATTCAGTCAGGAATGGCAGATTGCATTATTGCCGGTGGAGCAGAATCGATGTCAGTTATGGCTATGGGTGGATGGAGAGTTGTACCAAATGCAAGAACATCAAAAGAGCATCCAGATTGGTATTGGGGAATGGGATTAACGGCAGAAGAAGTTGCTAAAAGATATCATATTTCAAGAGAAGAGCAGGATCAATTTGCTTTAAATTCGCATATAAAGGCGTTAAAAGCAAACGATGAAGGAAGATTTACGGATGAGATTGTACCTATTACTGTTGAACATATTTTTTTAGATGAAAATGAGAAACGAAAAGTAACTTCTTATGTCGTTTCCAAAGACGAAGGACCTAGACAAAGTACATTAGACGCATTGGCTGCATTAAAACCAGTATTTGCTCAAGGTGGGAGTGTACCTGCAGGAAATTCTTCTCAAACTTCAGATGGTGCTGCTTTTGTTATGGTGATGTCAGAAGAAATGGTAAAAGATCTTGGTATTGAGCCAATTGCAAGATTAGTTGATTATAAGGTTGTTGGGTTAGAACCAAAAATAATGGGGATGGGACCTGTGGGTGCAATTCCAAAAGTATTGGCTTCGGCTGGTTTGACATTGAAAGATATTTCATTATTTGAATTGAATGAAGCTTTTGCGAGTCAATCATTAGGAGTAATTAAAGAATTAGGACTAGATCCCGAAAATATAAATGTCAATGGTGGAGCAATTGCATTGGGCCATCCGCTTGGTTGTTCAGGCGCGAAATTATCAGTACAAATGATGAATGAATTGAAAAAACGAAATCAAAAATATGGAATTGTAACAATGTGTATTGGAACCGGGCAAGGTGCAGCTGGTATCATTGAAAGATTATAATTATTTTCACATTTCGATTTGATTGCTTGTACTAATAAATGTTACCTTAAATGAAGACGAATCTTCTTATTTTCTTTGTTTTAACTTTGATTTTTTTCAAAGGTAGTGCTCAAACACTTTTCACTGAAAATTTTGAAGGGGTTTTGAATTCTACAACAGATTTGCCCAATAAATGGAGTGAAACTGGCTTGTCAGAAAACGAACTTTATTTTGTAGGTGATAGTGTTGACGCAAATTATACGGTCAATAATCAATCTCAATGGTTGGTGCCTTCTCATTCAAAATTCGTAATGACGAATGATTTGATGTGTAGTTACGAGGAAGGAAACTCAAAATGTAACAAACAACAGGACCGTCTTATACTACCAAAACTAGCATTCAAAAAGAGTTCTTTGAGTCTCGTTTTAGAGTTTTCATCTTTTTTTACAGCAAAATATGGTGCAAAAGCAGTCGTTCAAATTAGTAGAGACCAACAACAATCTTGGACTACAATAGGAGCTGTAGTCAACAACACTAAAAAATGGCAAGTAAATACCTTAGATATTTCTTCCTATTTAGGAGATACATCTGTGTATATTTCATTTTTATACGACGATGTGTCAACTGTAAACGATGGGTTAGCAATCGATGATGTGACCATCAAATTGATGAAAAAATGGAAAGATGCATCCTTAGATTTTGTTTCGGTATCAAATTATTCGATCATTCCAATTGCTCAGGTCAATACGATTCCCTTGAATGTAGTTTTCCATAATGCAGGTTCGTTAAAGATTGATTCAACAATCGTTAGGGTTCAAATTTTCGATTTATCAATCCCGAATGGTTTGATAGCAACGTTCAGGAAAAAACATACAAATATTATTGTTAAAGATACCATTTCAACGTTGTTGGGTAGTTTTATACCGAATGAAAAAAAGAAATACAAAATAGTTCATTCATTGATTACAGTGGCGGATACGGTCAGAACAAACGATACGCTTACTACTTTTTTACAAATTTCCACCCATGAGTTTGCACGTGATTTAGGTTTAAAATCTGAAATATTTGAGTTAGATGAAGTTCAAAAAACTACTGAAAATCAAGTCTCTATAGGTAATCTATTTACTTTAAACGTGAAATCAGAAATTGACTCTTTATTCATTGGTCTCTTAAAGTCAGATAAAACCAATGGATTACAATTTCGAGCATTAGTCTACAAGTATGTTTCTAAGGATTCTTTGATACCCATAGGGAAAAGTGATGTAGTATCGATGGATCAATTAACTATCAATGGTGCGGGGGTATATCTAAAAATCCTCGATGATGTTGGTCAAAAATTGATTGTAGATACAGGAAGGTATTTGATGGTTTACCAAAAACTACCTGGAAGTAAGTCTACAGGACTCTATTTAAGTACTCGTTATTTTAATGAGAAAACCATTTTTGTTTCAACCGCAAATGAGTTTAATGTGTTCGAAGATTTTGCACCAAGTAATCGTAAAGTTCCCATTATTCGATGTTTTGTAACGCCAATTTGCAGTTTAAAAACACTAATAACTGTAACTCCATCAGAATGTGGGAAAACAACAGGTAAGATTGTAACTCGTGTTACATCTGGACAACGACCTTATTTGTATTACTTTAATGGAGTGATAAAGGATTCTGTGATTTCAGGTATTCCTACTGGAAATCATTCACTAAAAATTGTAGATAATAAAGGTTGTTCTTTCGATTCTATATCAATAAAAGTAAATTATTACGAAACTCCTAAATTGATTGTAGATAGTTTGAACCATCCAACATGTTATAATTTTTCAAATGGGTACATTTCTGTTACAACTCAACTGAACAATAAATTGACTGAAATTATTTGGGACGGTAAAAAATCTTCTGCAACCATCTTAAAAAATGCAAAAGCGGGTATTCACAAAGTAAGAGTTACGGATGACAAATTTTGTAAAGATTCAATTTTAATCACTTTACAAAATCCTGATTCCTTACAAGTGAAATCCTATGTTTTTGGAGAAAAGTTAGGAGGTGATGGAAAAGTGACTTTTTCAATTAAAGGTGGTACTGGACCTTATTCTTGTTTATGGGAAGATAAAAAAGATACAACATCTCGGGAAGATTTAAAAGGGAAATTAACTTATAAAGTAGTTATTTCAGATAAGAATAAATGTAGTAAAACGTTTTCATTGTTTGTTCCAAGTACACTAAGTTTGGAAGAATTAACATCCAAATACAGTGTATACCCAAATCCGTTTAATGAATTCATCAGAATTAAGGGTGTAATTGGTTCATTGGAAGTTAAATTAGTCGATTTAAATGGTTCATTGATACAACATAAAAAGTACAATAATTCTGAAAATAATGGATCAGTAGATTTAGATGTAGGATTATTAAATTCTGGAATTTACTTTTTAATTCTAAATAATTCCACTCGAATTAAAGTGGTAAAGAATTAAAAAGAAAAAAATTACTATATTTAAGAATATTAGTTACCAATTTAATCTCTAACAGACATGGCAACAAACGTAATTAAAGGTGGAGAGTTTTTAGTAAAGAAAACATTACTTGAAGCAATATTTACACCGGAAGAATGGCAGGAAGAAGCGTTAATGATCGCAGGGATGTGTGATGAATTTATTTCAAAAGAAATTCATCCAATTTTAGACCGTATCGATGCAATGGAGCCTGGTTTAATGGTTAATTTATTGGATAAAGCTGGTGAGTTAGGTTTGTTGGGGCTATCTGTTCCTGAAGAATTAGGAGGAATGGGTGTAGATTTTAAGACATCCCTCTTAGCGACAGAATATTTGGGGAAAGGACATTCGTTTTCAGTAGCCTACGGAGCACATACTGGAATTGGTTCTTTACCGTTGTTGTATTATGGTAATGAAGCACAAAAACAAAAATATTCTCCACTCTTAGCTTCTGGCGAGTGGAAAGCGGCATATTGCTTGACCGAACCGAGTGCAGGTTCAGATGCGAATTCTGGAAAAACGAAAGCAGTTCTTTCAGATGACGGATCGCATTATGTGTTGAATGGACAAAAAATGTGGATCACCAATGGTGGTTTTGCTGATTTATTTACTGTCTTTGCTAAAATTGATTCTGATAAAAATTTAACTGCTTTTTTAGTTGAAGCAAATTCAGAAGGAATTTCTTTAAATCCTGAAGAAAAGAAAATGGGTATTAAAGGTTCATCCACACGTCAAGTGTTTTTCAATAATGTAAAAGTTCCAGTTGAAAATATGCTTTCTAAACGTGAAAATGGGTTTAAGATTGCTATAAATATTTTAAATATTGGTCGAATTAAATTGGCAGCAGGTGTTCTTGGTGGAGCAAAAGAAACAATTGAAGACACACTAAAATATGCGGTTGCTCGTGAACAGTTTGGAAGAAGTATTGCTAAATACGGAGCAATTCGACATAAAATAGCAGAGCAAATCATTCGAACATTTGTATTGGAGGCTGCAACTTACCGTGCTGGTCAAAACATTGAAGATGCGATTGAAGCATTTATTGTTGGCGGAATGGATAAAGGACAAGCTACATTAAAAGGAATTGAAGAATATGCCGCTGAATGTGCGATTTTAAAAGTAGCAGGATCTGAATGTTTAAGTTATGTAGTTGATGAAGCAGTTCAGATTTATGGTGGAATGGGATATTCTTCTGAATCTTCTGTGGAGCGTTCTTTCAGAGATGCGCGTATCAATCGAATTTTTGAAGGGACAAATGAAATCAACCGAATGTTGGTGGTAGATATGATTCTCAAAAAAGGATTGAAAGGAGAAATTGATTTGATGTCACCTGCTAAAAAAGTGATGAATGAACTGTTAAGCATCCCTGATTTTACTGATGCTCCTGATTCAATTATTGAACAATTAGATACTTTGTTAGAAGGGTTTAAAAAAGCAATTCTGTTGACTGCAGGTGCTGCTGTTCAAAAATTGTCTCAAACACTTTCCAAGGAACAAGAAGTATTGATGAATGTTTCTGACATGATTATCTGGACCTATCAAGCGGAATCTGCATTGCTTCGTTTAGGGAAGATGAATGCAAAAGGAATGGATGTAAGTATAGCTCAACAGATTGTACAAACTTATTTTTATGACAGTGCCGACCATATTGCAAAGGCTGCTAAAGATGCCTTAAATTCATTTATGTCTGGCGATGAATTAGCAATGTCCTTAATGGGTATTCGTCGTTTTACAAAAATGAAATCCTTTAATGCAAAAGAAGCACGCCAACAAATTGCACAATTTGTAATTGAAAAAGGGAAGTACGCCATTATTTAAGTTGCAACAATCTTAGTAAGATGTTATTACCTTTTGTAGAAGAACATAGAATTGAAGCTGGATGTGATGAAGCGGGTAGAGGATGCATCTTTGGTCCAGTAGTTGCTGCATCGGTAATACTTCCAAAAGATTTTTCGAATAAAGATTTGAATGATTCTAAAAAGCTCTCAGAGAAAAAAAGAGACGCTTTACGAATAGAAATTGAGAAAGAAGCAATAAGTTGGGCTGTATTTGTGGTAGATCATGCAGAAATTGATCGAATCAATATTTTGAATGCTAGTATCTTAGCAATGCAACAAGCAGCATTAAAGCTTGCAGTGCAGCCCGACTTTTTGTTAATTGATGGCAATAGATTTAAACCTTTTTCAATTCCACATGAGTGTTATATCAAAGGGGATGGAACCTATCGTTCTATCGCCGCTGCTTCAGTTTTGGCTAAAACACACCGAGATGAAATCTTGATGGAATTCTCTTTACAATACCCTGAATATAAACTGGATAAAAATAAAGGATACCCTACAAAAGATCATTGTGAGGCAATTCAAGAATACGGTTATACAGAATTTCACAGAAAAACATTTCATGTTAAATCGTTGTCTCAATTAAAGTTTAATTTTTGAGTGAACATTCTACAGTTTTCTTCTTTTTTAGGTATTAAAAAAAAGCAAATTTATTTCTATTTACTTTCCTCATGCTCACTATTTTTAAATTAACTTTGCGGTTTAATTTATAACTATGTTAGGCAGAATTTATTTATACATACTTGGTAGCATTGGATTATTGCTAACACTGTTTTTAGGTTATAATTTAGTGTACAAATACACTTCTTTTTCTCCAGAATCAGTGTTCAATCA
>CALPOI020000101.1 GCA_943325145.2 Candidatus Planktophila lacus
CTCCTCTTGGAAAATCTGCATGGAAATCGATGCAATTAGGTGTAGCAAAAAATATCAAAAGAAAATTTAATTCTCCAATAAATTACAATCCAAGTGTAAATAAATCATTACTCAACGATGATACTGTGCCATTTTTCATTCATTCACAAAAAGAATTAATGGACATCATAGACAAAGCAAAGTTTGTAAATATTCAGCGCGTAAAGGTTCCGATTTCAATTTCGAAATTTATTCGACTTAGATTGGGTGATGCATTGCTTTTCGTTATTTATCACAATGAAAGACATGTATACCAAGCCTTAAACCTATTACAACACCGCGCATTTCCAAAAGATTAAGATGCAGTTTGGGTATTGTAAAGTGGCGTTAAGTCCGATGCGCTCAGACAAAAAAGATAGTGCTGAGATGGTGAACCAATTAGTCTTTGGTGAAGCTATTGAAATCATTAATAATGATGCCAATTGGATTTTTATAAAATCATCTTACGATGGCTATGAAGGTTGGATCGACGAAAAGCAAATCAATTATCTTTCTCAAAAAGATCATTCGAACTGGATAGAAAATAGCTCTTTTTTATTTTCGAATCACCAACAAATTAGTACGCCCTATGGCAAACAAACCCTCTACAGTGGCGCATTTGTAGGAAAAACAACAACTGCTTTTTCAATTGGAAGTCAACTCTATCGACTTACAAAAAAAAATCAACCTAAACCGTTTATCACTTTTGCAAAGCAATTTCTTAACACTTCTTATTTGTGGGGTGGAAAATCATCAGTTGGAATTGATTGTTCAGGGTTTACGCAATTAGTATTTCGTTCCCATAAAATATTTATTCCCAGGGATGCTTCACAGCAAATTCATCTTGGTAGAGAAGTGACTTTTAAAGAAAAAAAAGAAGGAGATTTAGCATTTTTCACCAAACCCACCGGAAAAGTAATTCATGTTGGACTAATTTTAAAAAATTCACGCATCATACACGCAAGTGGTAGGGTGAAAATTGATAAAATCGATGCTACAGGAATCTTAAATTTAGAAACAGGTACATACTCGCACCGTTTGTATCAAATAAAAAGAATTTAATCTTATATTTGTTTCGTCTTCTTAAAGGCAACTCACTTCAAAAACACAATATGGAAAGAGACACTACCATTTTTTCTTTAATTGAGGAAGAAAAAACAAGACAATTACATGGTATCGAACTTATTGCATCTGAAAACTTTGTAAGCGAACAAGTAATGGAAGCAATGGGTTCAGTATTGACGAACAAATATGCTGAAGGACTTCCTGGAAAACGTTACTATGGCGGTTGTGAAGTTGTCGATAAAGTAGAACAATTAGCAATAGATCGTTTGTGTCAACTTTTCAATGCATCTTGGGCGAATGTTCAACCCCATTCAGGAGCTCAAGCAAATGCAGCAGTTTTTTTAGCTTGTCTTAAACCAGGAGATAAAATTTTAGGATTTGATTTATCACACGGTGGACATTTAACTCACGGTTCACCTGTAAATTTCTCAGGGAAATTATACCAACCATTCTTCTACGGTGTATCTAAAGAAACAGGTTTAGTCGATTACGATCAACTTGAAGAAGTCGCTTTAAGAGAAAAACCAAAAATGATTATTTGCGGTGCATCAGCTTACAGTAGAGATTGGGATTATGCACGTATTAGACAAGTTGCTGATAAAATTGGAGCATTAATTTTAGCGGATATTTCTCATCCTGCAGGTTTAATTGCTGCTGGATTACTGAATGATCCTCTAGAGCATTGTCACATTGTTACATCAACTACACATAAAACTTTAAGAGGTCCAAGAGGTGGTATCATTATGATGCGCCACAATTTTGACAATCCATTTGGATTAAAATGGAACAATGGAAATTTAAAATCGATGGGGGCACTTTTAGATGCTGCTGTATTTCCAGGTATTCAAGGTGGGCCTTTGGAACATGTAATTGCTGCTAAGGCAGTTGCATTCGGTGAAGCTTTATCACCAGCATACAAAACATACATGCAACAAGTTCAAAAAAATGCTGCAGTAATGGCAGCTACTTTTATTGAATTAGGATACAATGTAATTTCAGGAGGAACTGAAAATCATAGCATGTTGATTGATTTAAGATCTAAAAATGTAAATGGAAAAGACACTGAAATAGCACTTGGTAAAGCACATATTACAGTGAATAAAAACATGGTTCCATTCGATACTGAATCACCATTTGTTACCTCTGGAATTCGTGTTGGAACACCTGCCATAACTACTAGAGGAATAAAAGAAAAAGAAATCATACAAATTGTTCATCTTATAGACGAGGTTATTACAAACAGTACAGATGATTCTAAACTTGCTGCAACAAAAATAAAGGTGAATGAATTAATGAAAGACTTCCCTTTGTTCAAGCACTAATTCATTAAAACTAGTTTCAACCAATATACATGAGACTTTTCCTTCTGAAAAGTCTCATTTTTTTATACAAGTCATCACAAAGAGCTTTTAAAAAGTTCTAGTGTTTAGCAAAGAAAAATATGAACTTAGCTGAAAAATTAAAACACCCCGTCTTCAAAGTTACAGCTCAAATTGCTGAAGAAAATAATTTAAAATGTTTTGTCATCGGTGGATTTGTTCGAGATTTAATTTTGGAACGTCCTTCAAAAGACATCGATATTGTGGTTGTTGGAAACGGGTTAGAATTAGCTGAAAAATGTGCTGAAAAATTAAAAGTTAAACACGTTTCAATTTTTAAAAATTATGGCACAGCACATTTTAAATACAAAGATTTAGACATAGAATTTGTAGGGGCACGAAAAGAATCTTATTCAGAAAATTCAAGAAATCCTTCTGTAAAAGAAGGAACATTAGAAGACGATCAACTAAGAAGAGACTTCACAATCAATGCGTTAGCAATCAGTCTCCATCCATCAAATTTTGGCGAATTAATTGATCCATTCAATGGTTTAGATGATTTAAAACAGGGAATCATCAGAACTCCCCTATCTCCAGGTAAAACTTACTCAGACGATCCACTTAGAATGCTTCGCGCAATACGATTTGCCAGCCAATTGAATTTTAAAATTGAAAAATCAAGTTTAGAAGCCCTTTATTCCAACGCAGATCGCATTAAAATTATTACACAAGAACGAATTACAGAAGAGCTGAATAAAATCATACTTTCTGAAACTCCCTCAAGAGGTTTTAAATTACTTGATTCTTCTCGATTATTACACCATTTCTTTCCTGAAATGACCGCCTTAAAAGGGGTAGAAACAATCAATAATAAGTCTCATAAAGACAATTTTTTCCATACTTTAGAAGTATTAGACAACATTAGTAAAACTACAACTAATTTATGGTTACGTTGGGCAGCTATCCTTCACGACATCGCAAAACCACCTACGAAGCGGTTTGATCCTGAAATAGGTTGGACATTTCATGGCCACGAAGATTTAGGTTCGCGTATGACACCAAAAATCTTCAAGCGCTTGAAATTACCGTTGGATGCAAAAATGAAATACGTACAAAAATTGGTTCGTTTGCATTTAAGACCAATAGCACTTGTTAAAGGTTCAGTTACAGATTCTGCAATTCGACGTCTTCTTTTCGAAGCTGGAGATGACATTGAAGACTTAATGTTGCTTTGCAATGCTGATGTTACATCTAAAAACGAATTTAAAATCATTAAGTTCAGGAAGAATTTTGATTTAGTAAGTCAAAAATTAAAAGAAGTAGAAGAAAAAGACAAGGTTCGTAATTTTCAACCTCCAATTACAGGGGAACTTATTATGCAAACATTTCAATTACAACCTTGCGCTGAGATAGGACTTTTAAAAACAAAAATTAAAGACGCGATTCTGGAAGGTGTAATTCCAAATGAATACAACGCTGCATACAATTATATGTTAGAATTAGCTTCAGAAATTGGTCTTTCAAAGATAAATAACTAACTTTATACAATGATTTTTGTGATTAATCACTAAACTTTACAACCAAATGGCAGCTTATAAATTTCGTGTACTACTTGATACTGAAAAAGAAAGCGAGATTTTCAGAGATATCGTCATCGATGAAAACGATAATTTTGAGAATTTTTATCATGCTATTATTTCCTCTTTTCGATTCCAAGGAGATCAAATGGCTTCGTTCTATATTTCCAATGACAATTGGGATAAAGGACATGAAATCAGCTTAATGGATATGAACTATGGCGATGAAGCAATCGATGAAATTGCTTCTGTAATGTCGAGTGCAATTATTCGAAATTTCATTGAAGCTGATGATCAAAAAATTATATTGGTCTACGATTTCATGCGAATGTGGATCTTCTTAATTGAATTGGTAGAAAAAACTGATGCTGTTGTTACTACTCCTCAAGTTGCGTTAGCAATTGGTATGGCGCCACCGGAAGATTCTAGAGCTACAGGAGTAGATGATGAAGAGGAAACATTTAATCATGAAGAAGAATTACTTTATGATGAAGAAGAGGAAGACGATTTAGGTTTTGACGATTACGAAGATGGGTACGACGATACCTACGGAAACTATAACGATTACGATTAACTATGAGCACACTTGGAGATCCAATTGGTAAAGCAATTTTAGATTACGCAAAAACAAAAAAACCAGACGATATTATTGTAGCTTCAGATATCTGTGAAGATGATATTATTCCAATAGAAGTACTTTTCAGAAATGAAGAATTAATGCCTGAAATTGAATTGACTGCTCTCAACAAAGCGAGTGGTAAAATACTCGATATTGGTGCTGGTGCTGGCTCTCATGCATTGTATTTATTGGAAAATGGAAAAGATGTTTCAGCCATAGATATTTCTGAAGGAGCTGTTTCATACATGCAATCGATGGGGATTAAGGCGAAAAAAATCAACTTTTTCGATCTGAAAAATGAAAAATACGATACGTTATTATTATTAATGAACGGAATTGGTATTGCAGGTACACTTTCAAATTTAGAAAAAACCCTACTACACGCGAAAGAATTACTGAATGTTGGTGGAAAAATTTACTGCGATTCATCTGATATTAAATACCTCTACCAAGACGAAGATGATTCACTTTGGATTAATTTAAATGCCGAATATTACGGTAACTTCAAATTTCAAATGAAATACAAAAAAGAAATCGGTCCATGGTTCGATTGGTTGTATGTGGACTTTGACTCCTTATTTAAAGCTGCTAAAAACACAGGATTTACTGCTCGAAGAATTATTGAAAAAGACGACCATTATTTAGCTGAGTTAACTTTAAATGCCTAAATTCTTTCTAATAAATCTATTACTTACTTTTTGCTTACTTCTCGCAGTTGTTGGTTGTAAAACCTATTCTGATGAAGACAAGTCTACTTTTGATCAAAAAATTGAATCTTACATTCAAAAACATCATTTGAAAGGGTTTAAACAATCCGATTCAGGATTGTACTATCACATCATTGAGGAAGGTGATGGAGAATACATAAAACTTACTGATGATGTAACATTCACCTATGAAGGTAAATTATTGAATGGTCAAATTTTCGATGGTCAAAACAAACGAAACCCTGTAAAATTTAATGTTAGTGCATTGATCGAAGGATGGAAAGAAACCATGCTCTATCTTAAAAAAGGAGGCGAAGCGAAAATAATTGTTCCGCCTCAGTTAGGTTATGGTGATTACGACTTGGAGAAAATTCCAGCAAATTCAATTTTGTACTTTACGATTGAAGTCAAAGATGTGAAGTAAAATAATTACTTCATTTGAATCATCGATAAGTACCTGCTTTCAAAAAACAATAATCTTTATTTTCTTTGACTGAAAAAATGTAAGATGCACCTTTAATTTGTAGTGCAACGGATTTATCTTCCGATTGGTAATTTCCTTTTTTTGATGTAGGTATAAAAACAACTGAAGGCACATCTTTACACTCACACTCAAATCCTGTTGGGTCAACAAAGATTTCTAACGATCCCTTTTTAGGACCGTCAGCTACCATAATTCGATTGTATTTCTCATTACTCAACTGTTGTCCAAATGAATAGGAAGCAACCATCGCTACAAATACAATTCCTAAGAAGAGTAGTTTATTTATGTTCAATTTATTAGACATAGTAATTCAATTAATATGTTATCACCACTAATTTAGTTAATTTTTACTTTGTTTCATTTTATATCTTTAGTCAATTACTTATTCTCGATTCAAAACAAAATAAATATAGTTTGTATCCCAATTTAAATCTCATTAAAAAATAAATTAACTTTGAATGGTTTAGGTTTTCTAATTTTACACTAAATTTTCCATTACCTACCCCGCTAAAAAAATCATTATGAATTATATACCAGATTGGAATTCACTCGATAAACGTCCTATTCCAAATTGGTTTCGTGAAGCTAAATTTGGAATTTTTATTCATTGGGGCATCTATTCTGTTCCAGCATGGAGAAAAATAGATACAGAAAGATATGGTTCTTACGCAGAATGGTATTACGCCCGAGTGATGTATAACGAAACCAATGGTGGAAAAGAATTTCACAATAAAAATTATGGTGAAAACTTTGAATACAGAGATTTTGCTTCTCAATTCAAAGCCGAATTATTTGATCCAAATTTTTATGCTGATCTTATATCGCAGTCCGGTGCAAAATATGTTGTTCTTACTAGCAAACACCATGACGGGTATTGTTTATGGCCAACAAAAAACAAACACAAAATCAATTGGAATTCAAATGATATAGGTCCCAAAAGAGACCTTGTTGGTGAGCTAACTGCAGCAATTCGAAAAAAAGGATTAAAGATGGGTTTGTATTACTCAATGATTGAGTGGGAGAATACTCAAACACATCGAACAGAATCTGGATATTTCTTACCAAAAAAAATAATGGATAAATACATTATCCCTCAAGATAAATATATCAATGAAACTTTGATCCCTGAATTAAAAGAACTTGTAATGAACTATCACCCTTCATTATTGTTTTCTGATGGTGGTGAATGGGATTTAGATGAAGAAGATTCACAAACAAAGAATTTTTTAAGCTGGCTCTATAATGAGACTGAAGTAAAAGATGAAATTGTTGTAAACGATCGATTTTTCAAAGGAATGCCAGGCAATCATGGAGATTACTATTCAAGTGAATACAATGATGCTGAGCATATTCAACAAGATCAACCTTGGGAAGAAAGTCGTGGTATTGGTGGGTCCTATGGCTTCAATCGGGCTGAAAATTGGTATGATTACAATTCTACCAAAGAGTTGATTTACGAATTAATTGATATTGTTAGCAGGGGTGGAAATCTACTTTTAAACATTGGTCCTGCTGCTGATGGTACTATCCCAGTTGTAATGCAAGAACGATTGATTGAAATTGGAAATTGGCTAAAAATCAACGGAGAAGGTATCTATTCAACTCATTGTTTACCAACTCCTCAGATACACTCCACTGAACAAAAATTGTTTTTCACTGGAAAAAACAACCTACAATTCCTATTCTTTACGAAATGGACTGAAAACATCTCTTTTCCCTGGAGAGATTCACCCCCTAAAAAACTATTGTTACTCGGTACCGATATTGATTTAGACTATAAAATTGAAAATCAAAAAATCACCATTGAACTCCCTCGATTAACGATTGATGAACTACCTTGTTTATATCTATGGGGAATCAAACTAATAATTTAACTTTTCAAAGATTAAGACTTATATTTACAACGTATCGAAATAAATATATTGAGTAATCATAACACCATTTAGTATTAAAGGAATGAAAAATAACGTCTATACACAACAAGGTAAATTAATGTACTTTATATTTATAACCTTGATTTTAATCAATTTATATTTATTTATTCAAAAAACCGTTCAAAACTCAGAAGAATCAGTGAATTATTATGCACTTTTAAGTGTTTTATTCTTGGTGCTTTTTGCTTGTTTTTATAAACTTACAATTAGTATCACTGATTCTAACTTAACCTTCAAAATGGGAATTGGAATTATACACAAAACGTATCCTCTCAATGAAATAAAAAGTGTAAAACCACACAAAAACCACCTGTTAAATGGATGGGGAATCCGAGTTATACCTGGAGGTTGGCTATACAATGTATCAGGTTTTCAATC
>CALPOI020000102.1 GCA_943325145.2 Candidatus Planktophila lacus
ACTTTACCACCAAAAGTAAGAGGTATATTCGTTACTCTTTCAACTCTAAACTTCCACTCTCCTTTTTTGATGGTTATATATCCATTTTCATATATGGCAACTACTCCACCTTTACTGCAATGCTCTATAATTACAGGATTTGTTTCATCCATACTAAAATAAGCTATATTGCAATCAACTGTTTTTGAAATAGATACACAATAAGGATTGTCAGCATTTAAAACAACAAACCCGTCTCTTTTTACAGCACGAGCGACTACCCCCTTCACTCGAGCCATATCCTTTAAAGTATGGATATCGGAAAGCCCCATGTGATCTTCTTGAATATTAGTTACAACCGCTACATCACATCGACTAAAACCTAATCCTGCTCTCAAAATACCACCTCTTGCTGTTTCAAGTACTGCAAACTCTACAGTAGGATCTTTCAATACAAATTCTGCACTTACGGGTCCAGTTGTATCTCCCTTTGTTAGCATTGAATTCTGTACATAAATTCCGTCAGAAGTAGTAAAACCTACACGGTATCCATTATTCTTTACGATGTGAGAAATTAAACGAGTAGTTGTTGTTTTACCGTTCGTACCAGTAACTGCAATAATTGGAATTCTACAATTTTTACCTACTGGATATAACATATCTAACACAGGTGCTGCTACATTTCTTGGTAAACCATTTGCAGGAGCAAGATGCATTCTAAACCCAGGAGCTGCATTTACTTCCAGTACTACACCTCCACTCGCAGCTAATGGATCACTCAAATTTGTAGCCATAATGTCGATACCACAAATATCCAATCCAATCACCCTTGATATTCTTTCAAAAACAAAAATGTTCGATGGATGAACGAGATCTGTCACATCCGTAGAAGTTCCGCCAGTACTTAGATTTGCTGTACCTTTTACATAACATTTTTCACCAGCCGCAAGCACAGTTGAAAGTGTGTAATTTAATTTATTCAGTTGATCCGTAGTTTCTTTATCAATTGTAATTTCGGTAAGTACATTTTCATGACCATATCCTCTTCTTGGGTCTGTATTTTCTTTTTCAATCAATTCTTGAACAGTGGATGTACCATTACCGACAATATGTGCAGGTTCTCTTAAGGCAGCTGCGATAAATTTGTGGTTGATTACTAAAATTCTGAAATCAAAACCTTCAATAAATTTTTCTACAATAATTTTACGAGAATATTTTTTCGCATGATGAAATGCAGCGATTGCCTCTTCTGCAGTTTTAACATTGATGGAAGCCCCTTTCCCATGATTTCCATCTAAAGGTTTGAAAACTAAAGGAAATCCAATACGACTTATCGCTTTTTCAACCTCTTCTTCGTATATAATTGTGGTTCCTTTTGCTACTGGAATAGCTGCTTCTTCTAAAATTCGTTTTGTTTCATCTTTATTCGAAGCCAAATCAACTGCAATAGAACTGGTTTTATCAGTCATGGTAGCTCTAAACCTAACTTGGTTCTTACCATAACCTAACTGAACAAACGACTCGTTATTAAGTCGAATGTATGGAATATCTCTGCTAATAGCTTCATCAACGATACTTGCTGTACTAGGTCCAAATCGCTCTTGTTCTCGCATTCTACGCATTTCATTGATGGCTCCTTCTAAATCATAGTCATTATTCGAAATCAAAGCTTCCGCGATTTCTACTGAAGCAGTAGCAGCGAAACGACCTACACGTTCTTCCATGTAAGAAAAAACAACATTGTAAACACCATGTTGACCAGTTCCGCGTGTACGACCGAAACCACAGTTCATTCCTGATAAAGTTTGGATTTCTAATGCAATGTGTTCAATAACATGCCCCATCCAAGTACCTTCTTTTACACGTTCAAAAAAACCTCCTTCATAGGTTTTAGAACACCGATGGCTTTTCATCGAGGGAAACATTGCTTCTATTCTTTCTGAAAAACCATCTATTTTATTGGTCGGTAATTCTTCCAAATATTCCAAATCTAATTTCATCACTATTAATTTCTTACGGAAATTAGACCAGAAATTTGGACCTCTTAATACTTTAATTTCAACAATTTTCATGGGTGTTAATTTTATATTTATTTATAAATAAGCTTGCCAAACAATTCTACCTATATAAACATTAAATGTAATTTTAAAATATTTTTTTTTCAATTTTAATTATCTGATTAAAGGATTGAAAAAATAAGATAGTAATTAGTTTTTTCATGAATATACTATAAAAGTTTGTTTTTCTATTCATATCTAAAAAAAAAGATGTTTTTTTGTACTCGAAGTTCGTCTAGTTGATCAAGATAAATAGTTTGACTAGATATTAAACACTAACATTCTTCTTCTTGCAATGATTCAATATAAAAAAGTCGCTTTTTATACATTAGGTTGTAAATTAAATTTCTCTGAAACATCAACTATCTCAAGATTGTTTCAAGATGCAGGTTTTGCTAAAGTAGAATTTGAGGACACTCCAGACATCTATGTAATCAATACATGTTCAGTTACTGAAAACGCAGATAAAAAATGCAAACAATTGGTCAAAAAAGCCCTTAAAATCAACCCTGAAGCTTTTGTTACCATTGTTGGGTGTTATGCACAATTAAAACCAGAAGAAATAGCTAAAATACCTGGAGTTGATTTAGTTTTAGGGGCAAATGAAAAATTCGATATTTTAAATTACATCGATTCAACAGATAAAGTAACAGAAACTCAAGTTTCTTATAAAAATATCAAAGAAACAAAAGAATTTATCCCTTCTTTTTCAATTGGAGACAGAACGCGATCTTTTTTAAAAATTCAAGATGGATGTGATTATTTTTGTAGTTTTTGTACCATCCCATTAGCCCGTGGTAAAAGTAGGAATGCATCGATTGCAGAAACAGTGAAAGAAGCACTAAAAATTGCGACAACAGATGTTAAGGAAGTTGTTTTAACAGGGGTAAATATCGGAGATTTTGGTCAAGGTGAAAAAGAAAATTTTCATCAATTAATTCAGGAATTAGACAAAATTAAAGGTATTGATCGATACAGAATCTCCTCTATTGAGCCGAACCTATTAACCAATGAAATCATTGATTTTTGTTTAACTCATTCTGTTCACTTTGCACCTCATTTTCATATTCCCTTACAAGTTGGAAATGATCGGATTTTGAAGGCAATGCGACGAAAATATGAACGTTCTTTGTACGAAGAACGGGTGAATACCATAAAAAAATTCAGAAAAGATTGTTGTATTGGAGTTGACGTTATAGTCGGATTCCCAGGTGAGACAGATGAGGAATTCTTGGATTCTTATAATTTCATCTCAAAATTAGATATTTCTTACCTTCATGTTTTTACCTATTCGGAAAGAGCAAACACAAGTGCTCCAAAGTTAGGTGAAACTGTACCAATGGAAAAAAGAAAAGAACGAAGTAAAATGCTGCATATTTTATCTGAAAAGAAAAAAAGAGCTTTCTACGAAGAGAATATAGGAACTGAACGAACTGTTTTATTCGAAAGTGAAGAAGAACAAGGTATCATGTTTGGATTTACAGAGAACTATATCAAAGTTAAATCAGCATTTAATCCTGAATTGATTAATACTTTTCAAAAAGTTACGTTGGAAGAAATTGATCGAGATGGTATAATGAAAGTAGTATTTATAGACTAATAGTGAAAAAACTCTTAGTTCTACTTGGTATTTTTATTTACAGTGTTTCGTCAGCACAACGATTAAATAATCAATTATCTATTATTGATATACAACACTACGATATTAAATTATCAGTAAATAATTCTTCTATAAATGTTGAGGAAATAATAAAATTCAAATCGTTAAATACAATAAACTCATTTTTTTTAGAATTAATTGGAGACGAGATCAATAAGCATGGTATGCAAATCGAATCTTTGCAGATAGAAAGCAAAGTACATTCTATAAAACATCGAAATGACACTATTTTTATTTCAGGGTATAATTTTTTAAAAGATTCGATTTATTCTTTGAAATTACGCTACCAAGGACAACCCACTAATGGTTTAATCATTGGGAAAAATAAATTTGGTGACACTACTTATTTCTGTGACCATTGGCCAAACAGAGCACATCATTGGTTGGCATGTATCGATCATCCATCGGATAAAGCTACAGTATCCGTTCAAATCACCGCTCCTAAAAAGTTCACATGTGTTTCGAACGGAAAATTTGAATTTAAAACAAGCAAGGAGAATACCATTACCTCTTCTTATTCAACGATATACCCATTACCATTAAAAGTAATAGTTTTCGGTTTAGCAGAATTAGTTCATCAGGTAGATGTTAAACACCATAAAATAAAAATTACAAATTACGCCTATCCACAAGACTCATTAAATGTTTTCAAAGATTTTAAGGAAACAAAGTCGATTTTAGAATTTTACGAAAATTTAATTGGCGATTTTCCTTTTGAAAAATTAGACAATGTTCAATCAACTACTCAATTTGGTGGTATGGAAAACGCTGGATGTATTTTTTATGATGAAAATGCATTTGAAGGAAAAGGATTAAATCGTTTAATCGCCCATGAATTAGTTCACCAATGGTTTGGAAATTCAGTTACTGAAAAAGACTGGTCGCAACTTTGGTTAAGTGAAGGTTTTGCAACCTATTTAACCAACTTATACATTGAAAAAAATGAAGGTCATAATGAATTTATTCAACAACTTAAAAAAGATCGTCAGCGTGTAACTCATTTTCAAAAACAATTTAAAGCACCTCTTCAAGATACCGTCACTAAAAATTTAATGGAATTACTAAATCCAAACGCATATCAAAGAGGGGCTTGGGTTTTACACATGTTGAGAAATGAAGTAGGCCATGAAAAATTCGAGCAAATTATTTCTACTTTTTATCGAAAATATAAGTACTCAAATGCTTCAACAAACGATTTTTTTGAAATCGTTGAAAAATTAACAGATAAGAACTTTGATAATTTTAAAAATGAATGGACCACTTCCACTGAGATTCCTTCATTTAAAATCCAAAAAAACGAAAATAAATTTAAAATCAGTCAAACTAATTCAGCAAATTTTCATTTTAAACTCGCAATCGATTTTAGATTAAAATCAGGAAAAAAACAACGATTCTATTTTGATGCTTCAGCAAGTTCTGAAACATTTAGTTACGATTTCAATGAACCAATTGAAGCGTATATTTTGGATCCAGAAACAGTTCTATTATTTACTATTGAATAAACCTACATAATCTGATCTAAAAATCTAAAACAATTTTACAAAGTACACTGTCCTGTAATTATTTCCACTAAATCATGTACGGATAATTTACTTCTAGGAATTGTAAATTTTGATTTCAAATAATATGATTCACGTTTATTTAACAAGTCTTCAATATATACAAGTAATTCTTCCTCGCTTTTATCTTTTACTAAAGGACGATTATCTCTTGCATTTACAATTCGATTAAACAGTTCTTTTACAGGTCTTTGAAAGTAAAATGTTTCACCCGTCTGATTCATTATTTCCATGTTAGTAAAATAACAAGGTGTACCACCTCCAACGGCGACGACCGTGTTTTCACTTGATGAGACCTCAATAAGTAACTGTTTTTCAAAAACTCTGAATGATTCTTCACCGTTTTTTGTAAAAAATTCATTGATGGTCAAAGAAGCTCGTTTTTCAATCAATTGATCTAAATCAATAAAATCATATTTTAATTGATTAGCAACCTTTTTTCCGAGCGTGGTTTTACCACACCCCATAAAACCAATCAAATAAATTAAAGCCATTACGCTTCTGTAAGAAGTACAAAATTTGGATCTTTAACAAACTTTGCAATTGATTCAATGTGACTTGTATGAGGAAACTGATCAACAAGGCTTAATTTCTCCAATTTATAACCTGCACTTTGCAACGTTTCTGTATCTCTTGCTTGGGTAGAAGGATTACAAGAAATGTACACGATTCTTTCAGCATTTAAATCAATTACTTTTCTAAGTGTTTTCGGAGCAATTCCTGCCCGCGGTGGATCTAGTACAATTGTTCCAATTTTCCCAATATACTCAGGGTATTGAGATAAAAATTTACCTACATCAGCTGTGAAAAATTTTACACTCTCAATTTCGTTTCTTTCAGCATTTCTTTTTGCATCAACAATTGCTTCCTCAACTATATCAACCCCAATAATTTCAGCTGAATTTTCTCTTTTAGCAAGAATTTGTCCGATCGTTCCTGTACCACAAAAAAGATCCATGACAACTTTCGATTTTAAATCATTTTCTTCGAAAACATAATCCAATGCTTTTTGATAGAGTAATTCAGCACTTTTTGGATTGGTTTGAAAAAAACTTTCCATACTTATTTCAAAAAATAGGCCGCTTAATTGTTCAACTACTTTTGAATCACCATATACTAATTGGTTTGTACCATTTTCAATTTTTGCGCGATCAGCAACATTATCATTAATTGTATGTTGTAATCCAGCAAGTCGCTCACCCAATAATTGCACTAAAAAACTTGAGAATTTTTGCACATCAAATTTTTCTAATCCTTCTGAAGAAGTAACTAAATTTATAAGCAATTGATCTTGATAAAATGATTTTCTTACAACAATATGTCTAAAAAAACCAGTTTTCTTTGGTGGATGCCAAGCTTCTAATCCTGTTTGTTCTAAATAAACTCTAATTTCTTTAAGTTTCGTTTCAAATTCTTCATCGAACAATCCGCTTTGATGATTTAAACTTTCCACTTTCCACCATGTTCCTCGACGTTTAAAACCTAAAGCAAATGCATTGTCTTTTTCCTCGTTTAGCTCTAAATCATGTTCAATTGATGAAAAGCTATATTCCATTTTATTTCTATAGAAATGTGGTATTGGAGATGAAATATAGGTGTCAAATAAATTTTCGATGGCATCTACTCTACCTATTTTCTTAAAAATATCTAAGGTAGAACTTTGTTTATATTTTTGTTGCATTTCAACAGGAACATAAATATAAGGTGCACCAGATATTTCCTGAAAATCAGTAACTTGTTCTAGTGGAGACCTTTGAAGTATCTGAACCAATTTACACTCCGCATGTTTTTTTCTTTTCTTTTCTACGCGTGCTTGAACAACTTGACCAGGAAAAGTATTTTCTACAAAAACAACAAAATCCCCATTTTCAGTAGGGATTTTAGCGATTCCGTTTCCACCAAAAGCATAGCCTGTAATTTCGACTTCTATTATTTCATTTCGATGCATGTACCAATAAATTATATCATTCCACGAATTACTCCTTTATCTGAAGTTTGTATGAATGAAAGTATTTCGTTTCTTAATTCGGTTTCAGGCAGCGTATCTAATACTGACTGAATTCCCTTAGAGATGTTATTGTTTTGAACATAAATAATTCGATACACATCTTCAATTTCTCTAACTTGTGCATCCGTCATTCCTCTTCTTCTCAATCCAACAGAATTTACACCGGCGAATGTAAGAGGTTCTCTTGCTGCTTTAATGTATGGAGGTATGTCTTTACGTACTAAAGAAGCACCTCCAATGAACGTATGTGCACCAATATGCATAAACTGTTGTACAGCTACTTTACCTTCAAGAATAGCAAAATCATCAATGACAACATGTCCAGATAAACCTGTATAAGATGCTAATATTACATTGTTTCCTATTTGACAATCATGAGCAACATGTACGTAAGTCATTAAAAGGCAGTTGGCACCAATTTTAGTTGTCAACTTATCTTTTGTGCCACGATGAATTGAAACACATTCTCTTATTTTCGTATTATCACCTATTTCAACAGTTGTATATTCTCCGTCAAATTTAAGATCTTGTGGAACCACACCAATAACAGCACCAGGGAAAATCTCGCAATTTTTTCCTATTCTTGTTCCTGGATACAAAGTCACATTGGGGTGTATCCTCGTTCCATCTCCAATTTCTACATCTTCAAATACAGTAGAAAAAGAATCAAT
>CALPOI020000103.1 GCA_943325145.2 Candidatus Planktophila lacus
AATTGAAAACAAACAATAAAAATAGACTTATTGAATGTATATCAAATAAAGCTTCTTGCTTTCCATTAATAGATGGAAATAAAATTACCGACTGCACAAGTAACAGAAACAATAATAAAATTAACACTTTAAATATTACAGAGAACGATTTGAACATTCTAAATCCTAAAGGTGCTAAAATTAATGATATGAGTAAATTAGGATAAATTGTCGCAAAACCAATTGAAAAAGAAACAATCGATGCTCCAAATGGTAATGTTAGTAACCATAATAAGAATATTAAAGAAACATTCTTTTCAGAATAGAAAGTAAGTAATTTATTTTGCAAAATCATGTTTCGTTTTTGAGACTAGTTTCACCATCCATATCAAGACAAATAACATAAATGCAAATTGAGTCCAATTAACCCATTTTAAGACTACATTAAAACTCAATTGATAGCCTAAGAAAAAAGGAAGGTTTAAAAAGGATATTAAAAGTATAGACCCAACCAATCCAATCCAAAAGAAAGCTTTTAATTTTCCCAACACAATCGGTAATTGAGAAATAGGTGAAACAATCAAATTTAGCATTAACCAAGGAGCCATAATTTGTGAATACTCTCCTGCTTGCCTCCAATTTTCACCAAAAACAAAAGAAAATATTTCATCTCCGATAAAAAACAATAATCCGAAAGGTACAATTGAGAATAAAAATAAGTTACGCATTGTCTCTAAAGTTATACCAATCAATGACTCACCGTTGTTTTTCTTAGTCGCAATTTTCTGAAAATACACTTGACCTATCGCAGAACCAAGAACTGTAAGTGGCAATTTTAACATTTTGAATGAAAAATCATATGAACCCAAAGCAGTCTTATCATAATATAAAAGAATAAAAAAAACGATGAGCATCTCCCTAGAAATATCCATGATCGCATGTGGTAAATTTACTTTAGGGAATTCAATATATGTTTTACCAATAATTTTCTTTCTATTTCGCGTTGAAAAATCTTTAAATTTTAACTTTAACAAATGATATTTTCTTGTAAACCAAGACGCTGGTAAAAGAACTCCTACTATATAACCGAAAATTAAACCTTTATATCCCAAACCAAATGCACCAAAAAGTATATTTGAGGAATTCATTGAGAGCGAATTTAACATTCGAACTCTACTAATTTCTTTAAAATCGCCATTACGTAACCCCCAATTATTTCCAATATTCATTAAGCAAAGTGGGGCAAATCCCAATGGGACCATCAATAAAATAAAAGTAGTTGAAGATTCTTTCGACCAAAACAAAGCCATTATTACTACAATTAATATCGAAGCAAAGAATGTAATTAGAATCAATTGAATAAGCAATCGATACAATGAAAATGCATGTTCAATTCTTTTAGGCAGTGCAAGCGCTGACTCAAAACGTGCTGTCGCAATTGTAGAAACAAACAGTACAATTCGCATATAAATAGAAAAATATGCTGTTTCTTCTGGGGTGTATATTCTAGAAATAATAGGTGAAAGCGCGAATACAATTAATTGAGACAAAACTGTTCCAGTAACTAAAGTCATCACAGATTTCGCAAAATCCCCTCTAAATTTAGAAAACATTTTCATAACGAAAAAACCTCCTCTGAAAAGAGGAGGTAATGTATTTATTTTGCATAATTAACAGATCGTTTCTCACGAATCACAGTCACTTTTACTTGACCTGGATAGGTCATCTCTGTTTGTATTCTTTGCGATATAGCAAACGATAATTCATCTGCTTTCAAATCTGTAACTTTTTCACTTTCTACCAATACACGTAATTCTCTTCCTGCTTGAATTGCATAAGCACTTGTAACACCATCGTAAGACAATGCTAAACTCTCAAGTTCTTTAATACGTTTGATGTAAGATTCAACAATTTCTCTTCGTGCACCTGGACGTGCACCTGAAACAGCATCACAAACTTGTACAATTGGCGCAATCAATGTTGTCATCTCTACTTCATCATGGTGTGCTCCAATTGCGTTACAAACATCTGGTTTCTCTCCATATTTTTCAGCTAATTTCATTCCTAAAATAGCATGTGGTAATTCTGGCTCTTCGTCTGGAACTTTACCTATATCATGAAGTAATCCTGCTCGTTTTGCTAACTTAACATTTAAACCTAATTCTGCTGCCATAATAGCACATAAATTGGCTACTTCACGCGAGTGTTGTAAAAGATTTTGTCCATAAGACGAACGGTATTTCATTCTACCAACCATTCGGGTCAATTCTGGATGTAATCCATGAATACCTAAATCAATACAAGTTCTTCTACCAGTTTCAGCAATTTCTTCCTCCAATGATTTTTTGGTTTTCGCAACTACCTCTTCAATTCTAGCAGGGTGAATTCGACCATCTGAAACCAATTGATGTAAAGACAATCTTGCAATTTCCCTTCTTACTGGATCAAAACATGACAAAATAATTGCTTCAGGCGTATCATCAACAATAATTTCAACACCTGTTGCAGCTTCTATTGCACGAATGTTTCTTCCCTCTCTTCCGATAATTCTTCCTTTCACTTCATCAGAATCAATATTAAATACAGAAACAGCATTTTCAACCGCTTGCTCAGTAGCTACGCGTTGTATTGTTTGGATAACAATTTTCTTGGCTTCACGATTGGCATTCAATTTAGCTTCTTCAGTTACTTCTTTAATATGCGACATTGCCTGTGTTCTTGCCTCATCTATCAAAGCTTCCATCATATGATTTTTAGCCTCTTCAACTGACATTCCTGAAATACGAGATAATTCTGCAACTCTTTTCTGCTGTGTTTTATCTAATTCTTGGTGCTTAAGTTCAACCGCTGCTATTTTCTGATCATAATCCAACTGTGTTTTTTCAATTTCTTTCTCTCTACGTGCTACCTCCTCTGTTTTTTGAGACAACGTTTTCTCTTTTGTTTTTACTCTATCTTCGTTTGCCTGAACTTTACGCTCACGATCTTTTATAACTTCTTCATGCTCTTCTTTTAACTTTAAAAAACGTTCTTTAGCTTGTAATATTTTTTCCTTTTTTACAGTTTCACCTTCATGTTCAGCATCTTTAAGGATTTTTTTTGATTGAGCTTCAGCATCAGTCAATAACTGCTCAGATTTATTTTTCAATAAACTATTTTGAATTATAAACACAAGTATACCACCTGCTATAACTCCAATTAATATTCCTAATATCATGATTATTTATTTATCTCGTTTAATAATTGCTCTAAAGAGGTTTCAATTTTACCCATTTCTTGAAAATTTGTACCATCAGTAGAGGTCGTAGATTTTGTAGCCAATTGCAATGCAGTCATAGCCAATAAATCTTGCATATCTTTTACTGCATAACTCTCTTGCAATAATTTAATTGCTCTGTTAATATCATCTGCTGCCTTTAATACTTTCTGTTGTTCTGATGAATTAACAGTTAAAGGGTAAGTTCTCCCAGCGACTATTATTTTTAATGCAATCTTTTCTTCCATTTTATTTTTTTAATAATCGAATACACGCATCTATTTCACCAACTAACTCCTCAATATCGTTCTCATGTTCTTTCTGTTTTGAATTCATCAACTCAACATTAGATTTCATTTGAACAATTGTCTCATTTAACTCTCTATTTTTTAATTCTTCATTTAATACTTGGTTTTTCACAAGTAATAACTGCTCTTTTAATTGTTTGTTTTCTTCCGTTAATAAATCGATCTTATTCTTATGTTCTTTATTGGAAGACTTTAGTTCAGTAATCTTTGTTTTGATCTGAAGGATTAATTCATCTATTCTAGTCGACATCGCTTTTTTTTTACAAAAATAATATTGAAATAGTAAAAGTGTAGGTATTTTTCAAATAATACAAATCAATAATTTATCAGCTATTGTTTAACAATGTGAAAAACACTATTAAACAACAAATTCAAACATTAAGAACCACATTGAACTTTTAAATAAAGTCCAATAAGAGTATAGAACATTCTAATTACGCTTGTGTAGTAGGTGTTCCAAAATTCATTGTAGGAGGACTTTGCATCTCATCATCTGTAATGACCCCCACATTTTGTTCGTACTTTTGAATATTATCCATCAACGCAGCAACTAAACGCTTAGCATTCAACGGTGTCATAATGATTCTTGATTTCACTTGTGCTTTAGGCATTCCTGGCAACATTTGAATAAAATCGCATACAAATTCAGCATTTGAATGAGTAATGACTGCCAAATTGGAATAGATTCCACTAGCTATCTCTTCATTCAATTCAATACTTACTTGGTTTTCTTTATTTTCCATTTATTAAACATAAAAAAAAGGGGGCGAACCCCCTTTAAATGGTGTGTTAATTTTCTTGTAATTCCTCTATGGTTTCATTAGAGGCTACAACAATCTTTTGGAATCTTCGTGTTCCTGTACCTGCTGGAATTAAATGTCCAACAATTACATTCTCTTTCAATCCTAATAGATGGTCTTCTTTTCCAGAAATTGCAGCTTCATTCAATACTTTCGTTGTTTCCTGGAAGGAAGCAGCGGAAATAAACGATTGAGTTTGCAACGATGCTCTAGTGATTCCTTGAAGTAATGGTGTAGATGTTGACGGAATAGCTTCTCTAGCAGTCACTACCTTCTTATCTGCACGTTTCAACTGAGAATTTTCATCTCTTAATTTACGTGAAGAAATAATTTGACCTGGTTTTAACTCTGTTGAATCACCAGCATCCTCAACTACCATCATTCCGTAAAGTGCATCATTCTCTTCCATAAAATCAGCTTTGTGAACTGATTGTCCTTCTAAGAATTTAGTGTCTCCTCCATCAACAATTTCAACCTTAAGCATCATTTGACGAACGATTACTTCAAAGTGTTTGTCGTTGATTTTCACCCCTTGTAAACGGTAAACCTCTTGAATTTCATTAACGATATATTCCTGAACTTTTGTTGGTCCTTCAATATTTAAAATATCATTTGGTGTAATTGCACCATCAGACAATGGCTGACCAGCACGTACGAAATCATTTTCTTGAACCAAGATGTGTTTTGACAACGAAACTAAATACTTACGCTCTTCTCCTGTTTTTGAAGTGATTACGATTTCTCTATTTCCACGTTTGATTTTTCCATAAGTAGCAATACCATCAATTTCAGATACAACAGCTGGATTTGAAGGATTTCTTGCTTCGAATAACTCAGTTACTCGAGGAAGACCTCCTGTGATATCTCCAGTTTTACCAGAAACTCTTGGAATCTTAACTAACGTTATACCTGCTTCAACACTTGTTCCTTCTGGAACAGAAATGTGTGCATCAACTGGTAAACTATATTCTCTTAAAACTTCTTTAGTTTTAGGGTCAATGATATGTATTGCAGGATTTTTCTTTTTATCACGCGATTCAATAATCACGTACTCAGTAAATCCAGTTTGCTCATCGACTTCTTCTCTGTAAGTGATTCCTTCAATAATGCTATCGTAAACAACTTTTCCTTTTACTTCAGATACGATTACAGCATTATATGGATCCCATTTACAAATTACGTCTCCTTTTTTGATTTTAGTGACATTGTCAACCAATAACTCAGAACCATAAGGAACATTCGCCGTCATTAAAATTACACCTGTATTCTCATCTGTAATTTTTAATTCAGCTGAACGACCTACAACAATTTTCTTAACACCATCATTTGTAGTTAAATCAATTGTTCTTAATTCGTCGATGTCTAATAAACCTGTAGCTTTAGCTTTCAAATCGGAAATATCGGTTGAGTTAGATGCAGTACCCCCTACGTGGAATGTACGTAATGTTAACTGTGTACCTGGCTCTCCAATTGACTGAGCAGCAATTACTCCTACAGTGTCTCCTTCTTGTGCCAAACGGTGAGTTGCTAAGTTATTTCCATAACATTTAGCACAAACTCCACGTCTCATTTCACACGTTAATACTGATCTAATTTCTACTTCTTCAATTCCAGCAGCTTCGATTAACTCACCTACCGCTTCAGAAATCAATTCACCAGATTCAACAATTAAATCGTTCGTTTCTGGATTGTAAATATTATGTACTGATGTTCTACCAACAATTCTGTCGAATAAAGGCTCAACAACTTCATCATTTTTCTTCAATGCTGTCGCTACTAATCCTCTTAGTGTGCCACAATCTTGAGAGTTAATAATAACGTCTTGAGATACATCCACTAATCGACGTGTTAGGTAACCCGCATCCGCTGTTTTTAATGCGGTATCCGCCAAACCTTTACGTGCACCGTGGGTAGAAATAAAGTATTCTAAAATCGATAATCCTTCTTTAAAGTTAGATAGAATTGGATTCTCAATAATCTCTTGTGCAGATGCTCCAGATTTTTGCGGTTTCGCCATCAATCCCCTCATTCCAGATAACTGACGAATTTGCTCTCTAGATCCACGTGCACCTGAATCAAACATCATGTAGATTGAATTAAAACCTTGATTATCATTTTTTAATTGATCCATCAATGTTTCAGTTAATCTAGAATTTGTATGTGTCCAGATATCGATTATTTGGTTATATCTTTCGTTATTTGTAATTAAACCCATGTTGTAATTACCCATAACCTCCAATACATCATTTTCTGCTTTAGCAACTAATGTTGTTTTCTCTGCTGGTATAATGATATCGTCTAGGTTGAATGATAATCCCCCTTTGAATGCCATATTATACCCTAATTCTTTGATATCATCCAAGAATTGAGCTGTTCTAGCTGTACCAGAAATTTTCAAAACTCTACCGATAATATCTCGAAGGGCTTTTTTAGTCAATACATCATTGATAAATCCTACTTCATGAGGAACATGCTCATTAAATAAAACTCTACCACATGTTGTATCAATCATTTTTAATACAGGTGTTCCAGTTTCATCTAAATCGTAAGTTTTAACTTTGATGCATGCGTGTAACTCAAGTTTACCTTCGTTGTTAGCAATAATTACTTCTTCTGGAGAATAAAATATTCCACCTTCACCCAATACTTTTCTTTCTGGTGTAGAAACACGCGCTTTAGTAATGTAATACAATCCAAGCACCATATCCTGAGATGGTACTGCAATTGGTGCACCATTCGCTGGATTCAAAATATTGTGAGAAGCCAACATTAATAATTGAGCTTCCAAAATTGCAGCATTTCCTAATGGTAAATGTACAGCCATCTGGTCACCGTCGAAATCGGCGTTGAACGCTGTTGTTACCAAAGGATGTAAACGAATTGCTTTTCCTTCAATTAATTTTGGTTGAAAAGCTTGAATACCTAATCTGTGAAGAGTAGGAGCACGGTTTAATAGGACAGGATGCCCTTTAAGTATGCTTTCTAAAATATCCCAAACTACTGGATCCTTTTTATCAACTATTTTCTTTGCAGACTTAACTGTTTTAACGATACCACGCTCAATCATTTTACGAATGATGAACGGTTTGTAAAGCTCAGCAGCCATGTCTTTAGGAAGTCCACATTCATGTAACTTCAAGTCTGGTCCAACAACAATTACAGAACGAGCAGAATAATCTACACGTTTTCCTAATAAGTTTTGACGGAATCGACCTTGTTTACCTTTTAATGAATCTGATAACGACTTCAATGGTCTGTTTGATTCTGTTTTTACAGCACTCGCTTTACGTGAATTGTCGAAAAGTGAATCAACAGATTCCTGAAGCATACGCTTCTCATTTCGTAAAATTACCTCTGGAGCTTTAATTTCAATTAAACGCTTCAAACGATTATTACGTATGATAACTCTACGGTATAAATCATTCAAATCTGATGTTGCAAATCTACCACCATCCAATGGAACTAGAGGACGCAATTCAGGTGGAATTACTGGAACAACTATGATGATCATCCACTCAGGACGATTGTCAATACGCGTATGAGATTCACGCATAGA
>CALPOI020000104.1 GCA_943325145.2 Candidatus Planktophila lacus
AACAGTTGTTTTTGCGATTCTTGTTCCTTCGCTAAACGATCAGATTCTTGTTTGGCTAGTAATTGTTTTTGAGCCTCTTGTTCTTTGGCTAATCGTTCAGATTCTTGCTTGGCTAACAGTTGTTTTTGCGATTCTTGTTCCTTCGCTAAACGATCAGATTCTTGTTTTGCTAGTAATTGTTTCTGCGCTTCTTGTTCTTTGGCTAATCGTTCAGATTCTTGCTTCGCTACTAATTGTTTCTGCGCTTCTTGTTCCTTCGCTAATCGTTCCGATTCTTGTTTGGCTAGTAATTGTTTCTGCGCTTCTTGTTCTTTCGCCAATCTTTCGGATTCTTGTTTGGCTAACAGTTGTTTTTGGGCTTCTTGTTTAACACCTGAAATATTTTTGATGATCTTATCTACTTCTTTAATGGTTTTCTTTGCAATATCCACATCGAATTTCATCCCCTCTTCAGGATCGAAAGAGAATATAGTAGCTGGATTTTGAGCTACATAACTGTAATCAACATCTTTCACCTCTTCAAATAAAGACATATCTACTCCTCCCGTTGGATCAACACCGTTATCTAGCGCTTCTTCCGTAACTTTCGTTAAATCTACGATTACAAAACGAGCTACTTTACCTGGTTTTGAAATTTCAAGTTTGTATTTTTTTCCGGCTGGCAAAGAAACTTTTGCAATCCCAGAGGAATTAGAAACAACAGTAGATAAGAGAATTCCAGCATCGAAAGCTTTTACAGTTACACCTGTTTCTTTTTTTTGAGTTGTATAATCCAATGTTTTTACTTGAAAAGGAATTTCAAGCTGACCGTAACCAAAATGGGTAATGTAAATTAAAACTAAAAAAAGAAAAACTAGTTTCATAATAGCTACACCCTATTGATTACTGATAACTTTTTTCATTGAGAAATTAATCAACTATACATAGAATTGAACACCTAATTTCTTTTCATACGAAACAGCACCTTGCAAACCTCCAGTATGTAAAAATAAGATCTTTTGTCCGTTCAATTTTCCACTAATGATATTTTGATACAATGCAAAAAAGGCTTTTGATGTGTAAACAGGATCCAAAGGTAAATTAAAATGTTTACTACACATCTGAATGAACTCAACCAATTCACTGGTTACTTTTCCATATCCTCCAAAATGAAAATCAGAATGAACCAGAACATTATCAACTAACTGATCAACAAATGATTCATCCATTAAAACCCATCTCAATGTTGACTTCATTGTTTCAATTGATTCGAATCCTTTTAAAACCGGGACAACATGTAATTTGGTTGAAGGTGGTAACCCTGCTAATAAACCACAGCTCGTTGTCGTAGTTCCTTGAGCTACAAAAACTGCTTCGAATTGAGTATCTATTTCAGTCCAGATTTCTTGACAACCAATAACACCGAAGTAATTCGATCCTCCTTCGGGCACACAATAATACAATGGGTACTCATTTTTCAATTCATCAACATAAACTTTGTCATTACGTAATGCGTATTCTTCTCTCGAAATAAAGACTAATTGCATCCCGTATTCAGCGCAACGTTTTAACGTATCATTTGATTCTGAGCTTAGTTCGTTTCCTCTAACAAATCCAATGGACTTAATTCCAGCATTTTGACAAGCAGCTGCAGTAGCAACTAAATGATTACTAAAAGCCCCTCCAAACGTAAAGATCCCATCACACTTTTGGTGTATGGCTTGCGCAATTGAGTATTTCAATTTACGCCACTTATTACCAGAAACTACAGAATGAATTAAGTCATCACGTTTCACAAAAACTTCAACTTGATGCTTATTAAAAATAGCAGCATCTAATTTTTGAAGAATTGATTTACTTGTATCAAACATTCACATGAATAAATTGAGATAATAATTTAAAATAGCTTTGAAAGATACTAAATTAAGCATTGAAATCTTATTTCTTGCAAATATGCGATTCTAAATTATGCCAAAAGGATTTGAACAAAATTGATCATCACAATTTGCCTATTTTTTGCTATATTCGTAATAGAAAAATTAACTATGGCTAAACTTAAAGCATTCAGAGCAATTCGACCAACTAGAGATAAAGCACATTTGGTAGTGACACGTCCAGTCTCAACATACAAAAAAAATGTACTAAAAGCTAAATTAGAATCCAATCCCTATACATTTATTCGAATTATCCACCCCGAATTCGACAAAGAACATGCTGAAACTAAACCTAATTCCATTGATCGTTTTCAATTGGTTAGAGAAAAATACAGTGATTTTATGGAAGAAGAGATTCTATTCCAAGATCATACTCCACACATTTATCTCTACAAACAAACAACACCTACCCATGAATTTCTAGGAATCATTGCAGGCGCAAGCGTAGACGAATACAACTCTGATAAAATAAAAAAGCATGAAGCAACACTCACTACCCGTGAAGAAATGTTCACCAATTATTTAGAAGTTGTTGGTTATAATGCTGAACCTGTTTTACTCTCTTACCCACATAATCCTGCAATAGAAAATATTTACGCTTTAATTATGGCTAATAGGCCTGAATATGAATTTTCTACGACTGATAAAACGAAACACGAACTTTGGATCTTGTCAAAAGTAGAACAGCACACCATTGAACAAGCCTTCGATGCCATTGAAGCTTCTTACATAGCCGATGGTCATCATAGAAGTGCCTCCTCAGCTAGTTTAGCTCAACGTATTAACAGCAAAGCGAGTTCTCAAAATGATAGTCACAACTATTTTTTGGCATTTTTCATGGATGAGAAACGAATCAACATTCTTGAATTCAATCGACTTATTCACCATACAAATGATCTAAGTACTGAAGAATTGATAGAGAAAATAGCCGTACACTTCAATATTTCCCCGTCTTCCATCCCTTGCAAGCCTCAAAGAGAACATGAAATAGCAATGAATATTGAAGGAAGTTGGTATTTACTTCAATGCAAAGAGGAAATAATTGAAAAAGGACACCCAGTGGCTTGTTTGGATGCAGAGATATTAACTCAATTCATATTAACTCCTATCTTAGGCATCAAAGACTTAAAAACTGATCCGACCATTGAATTTATCCCGGGAAATTTAGGGTTAAATGCGATTATTCAGCCAATTCAACTGAACAAAGCAAAAATTGGATTTGTTTTACACCCTGTTACGATGGAGCAAGTAAAACGTGTTGCAGACCATCAAATGATAATGCCACCGAAATCAACTTGGGTTGAACCAAAGCTTCGAAGTGGATTAACAATTTATGAAATTGAATCATGATAGCAAACAAACTTAAAACCATTAATTCAACCCTACTTGAAGGAGTAACACTTGTTGCAGTTTCCAAAACGAAACCAAATGAAGCAATACTTGAGGCCTATGAAGTTGGTCAACGAATTTTCGGGGAAAATAAAGTTCAGGAATTAGTCAATAAATTCGAAGATTTACCCAAAGATATTGAGTGGCATATGATTGGACATCTTCAAACCAATAAAGTTAAATTCATTGCACCGTTTATACACCTGATTCATTCCATTGACAGCATTAAATTATTGAAAGAAGTTAACAAAGAAGCAAAAAAAAATAACAGAACAATTAAATGTTTGCTTCAATTTCACATTGCCCAAGAAACTACAAAATTTGGTTTTTCATTGGAAGAAGTGAAAGACTTCTTATCTTCTGATGAATTTATCGAATTGAACAATATCGAACTCTGCGGTGTAATGGGAATGGCAACTTTTTCTGATGACCAAGAATTAGTCAGAGATGAATTTCAACTACTTCACAACATTTTTCACATTTTAAAGAGCCACTATTTCAAATTTAATCCTACTTTCAAAGAGATCTCTATGGGCATGAGCGATGATTATCAACTCGCTATGGAAGAAGGAAGTACAATGGTTCGAATTGGTAGTACACTATTTGGAGGTCGAAATTAATGAAACTTAGATGCCTACTTCTTGGAGTATTTTTCTTATTGATTCAATTAGAAATTTATTGTCAAGAATTTAAATTAAAAGGCATTGTTGTAGATCAATCTTCTTCATCAATTATTCCTGGAGCTAAAATAACCATTGCACCTGTTTCTAAAAAGTACATCGCCACACCTAATGGTGAATTTGAAACAGCTCTTCCTGCTGGAAGTTATACAATTTCAATTCAATCGTATGACTTTAAAAAAATTGAACAGAAAATTGAGTTCACAAAAGACACCCTAATTGAATTTAAACTTTCTCCCAATTTAAATGAGTTGACACAAGTTGAGGTCAATGCAAAAACGAAAGAAAACACCAACAGTACCAAAATAGGACAAATTGAGCTTCAAATGGCTCAAGTGAAAACCCTACCATCCTTTATGGGGGAAGTAGATATTCTAAAAACGATCCAACTTTTACCTGGTGTTTCATCTGTCAGTGAAGGAGGACAAGGTTTTTACGTTCGAGGAAGCGGACCTGATCAAAACCTAGTTTTAGTCGATAATGTTCCAGTGTACAACGCTTCTCATTTATTTGGATTCTTTTCTGTATTCAATGCTGATGCTGTAAAATCAGGAAATCTTATAAAAGGAACCATTCCTGCCAATCATGGTGGAAGAATGTCCTCCGTTTTGGAAATCAGCACCAATGAAGGCGATGCCTCTACTTTCCACGTGAAAGGTGGGATAGGATTAATTTCATCACGATTACTTTTAGAAGGTCCTTTGATCAAAAAAAACAAAGGTGCATTTATGATAGCAGGACGAAGAACATATATTGATGTACTGGCAAAACCTTTTATTCCTTCTTCTTCTCCTTTCGCAGGATCTGGATATTATTTTTACGATTTAAACTTCAATGCTAACTATCAGTTCTCCAAAAAAAATAAACTATTCCTTACTGCTTACAAGGGAGTTGACGAATTCAGTTATGTGAATAAAACTGATGAATTCAATGTTAAGATCCCTTGGGGTAATTCACTAATTTCGTTGAGATGGAACACGCAACTTTCTTCAAAATTAATTCTAAATGCAACATCCTATTTTACAAAATATGATTTTTCCTTTGGTTCAGAACAAACCGAATTTTCAATTAAACTAAGTTCTGGTATATACGATTTTGGAGAAAAAATCGATTTCACGTATTTAAGATCTGAAACACATAAAATGAAGTGGGGAATCGATTATGTTTATCATACATTTATTCCGTCTAGTCTTTCAGCAAGTCAAAAAAACACAGTTTTAAACACGGGTAAACCTCAAGAGTTAAGAAGTCACGAAACAAGTTTCTACTTCAACGATGAATATGATTTCTCTCCAAAATTCAGACTTAATTCAGGCATTCGATTCAGTTCATTTTTATTTACTGGTCCTTTTACACGAATAAACAATGATAAAGGGGTGCTAGATGCTACTAAAGAATATAATACTAATGAGCCTATCTCATTTTACCCTGGAATTGAACCACGTATTTCTGCACGTTATTTAATTGGAGAAACAAGCTCTTTAAAATTTGGCATGTCTTATAATTATCAATACGTCCATCTTACTTCCCTAAGTGCTTTATCTCTACCTACAGACATTTGGTATCCTACAACTGACATCGCAAAACCTCAAAAAGGATATCAAATTTCGCTTGGTTATTTTAAAAACTTTCTAGATAATTTAATTGAAACATCCGTAGAAACCTACTTTAAAGGAATGGATAATCTTATCGAATTTAAACCTGGTGCATTACCGGGTTCCAACTTTAAAGAAAACTTAGATAATTTGTTGACCTTTGGTTCCGGCAGAAGTTATGGTGCTGAATTCTTTATCCGAAAAAATCAAGGGAAATTTACAGGTTGGATTGGTTATACTATCGCAAAAACAGAGCGCCTTTTCAAAGAAATACAACCAACTTATTTCCCTGCAAAATATGATCGTAGACACGATTTAACGCTAGTCGGAACATACAAATTCAATGATCATTGGACATTTTCAACAGCTTTTGTATTTGCCACAGGTAATACATTAACATTGCCTTCAAGTTGGTATTTACAAGATCAAAATCTGATTTACCAATACAATGAAAGAAACTCAACACGCATGGAATCGTACCACCGATTAGACATTTCCGCAACTTGGTATGACAAAGCTACTCGTAAAAAGTTCGATGTCGAAAAGAATGAATTTATCGAACTTAAAAAAAGATTTAGAAACAGTGTAAACATATCGATTTACAATGTATACAATCGTTTAAATCCATTTTTCCTTTACCTTCGTCCTGAAGGATACATCTTAAATAACAATTTTAAACTTGCTGTACGTCAAGTCTCATTATTCCCTATAATACCTAGTGTCACATGGAATTTCGAATTTTAAATACAATCTTTATTTTAGTTATTTCGCTTTACTTTACAAGTTGTCAGAAAGAAATAAAACTTGATTTGCCTGAATATGAACCGCGTTTTGTTGTTGATGGAAAAATTGAAACTGGACTTCCCCCCTTTATTTTATTGACCACAACAAAAAATATTTTTGCACCTGCAGATTTAGATACCCTCTTCGGTAGTTATATCGATGATGCCATTGTAGAAATTAGCGATGGCTCAATAACAGATACACTTCAACAAATTTGCACGGACGAAATTCCGAAAGAACTTGAAGAAGCTGCTTCCATTTTTTTTGGAATCCCTAAAGAATTAATGTCAAAATACCATTTGTGCGCCTATTCTACTTTAAATCCTCAATTTATTGGTATGCCTGGTAAAACATATTCCATTAAAATAAATTACCAAGGAAAAACTTATAGATCCTCCACTAAAATAGAAAGTCCTGTTGCTTTTGATTCACTTTATTGGAAACCTGAAAACTCAATAAAGGACTACGGTTTAATCTATGCTGATATCAAAGATCCTGCAAGCCAACAAAACAACTATTATTGGGAAGTACTTCGTCTTAAAAACGATAAATACGGTAACAACGTAGACATGAAGTTTTACAAAACACGAAACCCAACGTTTGATGATCAATTCTTCAATGGTTTGCCTTTTAGTTTTTTTTATGAAAACCCTCGTTCAAGATTTGATGAAACAATTCCAGAGGAATATCGAGGTTACTATCAAAGAGGTGATACAGTACTTGTAAAATTTTCAACAATCGGAAGAAATGAATATACCTACTATAGAAAAAAACATTCCCAATTAAATAGTGCTGGCAGCCCGTTTGCATCACCAATTAACATCCCTTCAAATATTAGTAACAATGCATTAGGTATTTGGGCTGGATTTTCTACTACTTATCAATTATTGATTTGTAGGTAAAGTGCAATAGTTCCAACTACTATATTCATAGTAGTTGGAAACTTTTTTTTGTATTCATTTTTTATCTCAACAAATTCACATGTCCAACTTTCGAATGTGTTTTTTCTGAGCTTTTTTCTTTAAACTCTACCTTCCAGGTATAAACTTCATTCTTCATTTCATTGCCTGCGTAGGTTCCATCCCATCCAATCTTAGCATTGTGACTTTCAAAAACCAAATCTCCCCATCGATTGAAAATTCTTAATGTATATTCCTGTGGATCGTATCCACTTGTAAACACTGGTTGGAAGGTGTTGTTGTTAGCATCACCATTCGGTGTAAAGGTATTTGGTACGTAGTATATCAACTCCTCTGGGATCAACACTTTTCTAACAGCGGTATCAGAACAGTTCTTCCCTTTCGATATCGCTATCAAGCGGATGTTGTATTCCCCTGGTTTCCCTGCATAGGTATATGTTGGTGAAGTTTCCTCTAGTGGCATACTTCCATCTCCAAAGCTCCATACATATCGCAATGCTCTGTCTGATTTATTCTTCGTTTCAACACGTGGCTCATACGAGTTCAGCTCATAAGCACTTACATCAAAATC
>CALPOI020000105.1 GCA_943325145.2 Candidatus Planktophila lacus
AATTGGTGTAGAAAGACACTGAAAACAATCCTTCAGCAGGGCCTACTGGATCAGAACCATCTACGATGATTAGATCGTAACTTTGAGGTGCTGCATTCGCAATAAATGCAATTCCGTCGTCAACGATTAATTCCAATTTTGGATCATCAAATGCCGCTGCAATTTCAGGTAAATGTTCTTTACATGCGTTGATGACTTCACCATCAATTTCAACCATCGTTACTTTTTCAACTCCTTCATGACGCAGTATTTCACGCACTGTTCCGCCATCGCCACCACCGATTACCAGGATGTTTTTAGCGTTTCCATGGGTAAACATTGCAGGATGAGAAATCATTTCGTGGTAATGGAATTCGTCTTTTATAGTAGTCATTACCATGTCATCCAACGCCAACATTTTACCGTATTTATACGATTCGATGATGCGTACTCGTTGAAAGGGTGATTGTACATCGTAGAAAACATCTCCTGTAAAACGAAGAGACAATGCTTGGTCTTCGTCTTTGTCTGTAAACCAAACGTTGCGTGTGTACATTTCTGGATTCGTTCGTTCGGCAGCTTTTTCACGCATGCTTGAAATGTCAAAATCGTTGCGGGTCAACAAATTCACTGAGCCACGTTTCATTTCCAACGCAGAGTAATTTTTTGCTCCAAAACATTCTTTCAAGAAATCAAATGAAATCCATGCGTCCATTTCACCACACGTAAATAAATCTACCGCAGCATAGCCATATTCTGGCCATGTGTGGATGGCTAAGTGACTCTCTTGGATCACTACCACACCCGACACACCGTACGGTGAAAAATGGTGAAACGTTGAATTGATCACAGTGGCACCCGCTTTTTGTGCAGCGCCAACCATATCGCGTTCTATCGACGCAACATCATTCATGATGTGTGGATCGCACCCCATAAATTCTACTAGGATATGATTCCCTAAAGCATGACTCATTTCGTTTAATTTAGTTTGTTTTAAGTCTGCAAAAATAAAGTATTTGAGAGATTATTCACTACTCTTAAATTAATTTTTGATGAATCATTCATGAAATTAGTAAAAAGTGGTGGAGTTTGTTTTTTGAGGGTGGTTTTGTGGTGGATTAATAGGAGTTCTAATTAATTTAATTTAACTCAATCAATTTTTTTGATTTTTCCAAAGAAATTATTTTTCTTGGTTTAAATAAATGAGTAATTATATCATCTTCAATTACCAATGAAAAGCAAAAAGAGAAGTCAATCGATTTTTTATTTTCAATATGTATTTCCATTTCTTTTGTGTAGGGGTACCAATTATTAGCTACGATTTCGCAGGACAAGCTACCTGGTACTTGATCTAAACAAATACCTTTATGAATATCATAATCGCATACACCAACCTTGGGTAAAGTGGATATCAAACTATGGAGGTATCCCAAAAATTCCATTTTACTTCGATTTAGAAAACGTCCTTTATCACACAATAATTCTTTGATTAAATTCAAATCTCTTCCTATGATTGCCATACAAAAGGATTCATAGATATCTTTGTTGTTAATGATTTCAATTTCTGAAGGTTTTTGCAGGAGTATCATAATCTATTTTTTTTAATTTCAACAAATCTAAATACATTTAGTGCAGTATATATGCACAGATGTTTTCTTTTAAAAATTAGTTAGTTAACATGTGATTCTATACTTTTTTCTGAAAGAATATTTGTACTATTGTCAACATGTTTTTATATACGATAAAAAGATTTTAATATAACAACTTTCATGGCAACCAATAAACATGCAATTATTCGCTATCAAACCTTAGATAACTGTTTTCGAAACACGGGACGAAGATATTTTATGGAAGACTTAATGCAAGCTTGTTCTGAAGCAATCGAAAAACACACTGGTTTTGAAGTTAAAATAAGTCGTAGACAAATTTTCGGCGATATCACCTTCATGAAAGAAAATGAAGGTTATTTAATTGAACTAGATGAACGTTGTAAAGATGGAAAAAGGGTTTATTACCGTTATAAAGATGTAAACTTTTCGATTCTGAACCAACCGATGAATGTAAAGGAAGAACAGCAATTAAGAGAAGCTATACTTACCCTTTCTCGATTCAAAGGAATGCCTCAATTTGATTGGGTGGAAGAATTAGCCATGAAGTTAGAAACCAAATTAAATCTAAAAGATGTTACCTCCAAAGTAATTGAATTTGATGAAAATAAGTATTTGGTTGGTAAAAATTACATCTCCGATTTATACGAAGCTATCCTTTCAAAACAAGTTCTCAACATTCAATATAAGAGTTTTAAGGTGGATGTACCGATTGAAATTATTTTTCACCCCTATTATTTAAAACAATACAATAATCGTTGGTTCGTATTTGGGCGAAATCACACGTACAATTCTATTCAAAATTTATCATTAGATAGAATTATATCCATCGAAGAAACTCATATAGAATATATTGAAAACGATTTAGTAGATTTTGAAGAATACTTTGAAGATATTATTGGCGTAAGTATCGAAAATGAACCTGTTCAAACCGTTGTGTTAAAAGTAGAAAAATCATTACTCCCTTACATTCAAACGAAACCTTTGCACGAATCTCAATTCATAAAGCCTTTCGATGAAAATTTTGGATTGGTTGTTATTAAAGTTATACCTAATTACGAATTGGAATCCTTAATTTTGAGTTTTGGGGAACGAGTGGAAGTAATGGATCCGGAAGTGTTGAGGGGGAAATTAAAAGATAGGATTAAGAAGTTAAGTACGATTTATTGATGAGTGCAGTTTGAATGCATAGAAAAGGAATATTTTTGAGGAAAATTATTAAATAAATATTATCGAAAATATAAATACAATTTCTGATTTCAAATCGATATTAAGTAAAATTCTAAAAAATAAAGAAGAAAAATACACAATAATATTCTTAGAAGCATATGATACAACTTTGAATCGACCTTCTAGAACACCTGTAGGTGCTTGGGCAGTAGTCGAAACAATAAATGATGTTTTGAATTTAAAAGAAAGTAAAAGTACAAATTCAAGGTATGCAAAGCAAGATATTGGATTTGAATTACATACTCCTAGTTTTGGCCAACATTACAATGTTACAAATAATCAATTTAACGAAATATTTGGAATTGGAATGTGGGTGAAAAAATGGATGAAATTTAATGAATTTATAGAATTGAAAAACGACAGAAATTTAATCACATTAAAATTAGCTGACACATTACAGGAGGAGTCTTGGAAAAGTACGGGACATCGTTGAATTTTTAATTATTTCAACATAAAATGATTATTAATATGGAAAATTAATTTATGAAATTTATTTTATCTAATAGACATTGTGAAATTTGTTATACTTCAACTGGTATGAAAGGAATGCTTACAGTTGAAGATGATATATCAATTGAATTTATAAAGACAGAAGAAGAGGCTGCAGAATATATAAGCGATTTCCTTTATAGAACAAACCAAGATTGTGATAAGTGTGGTGATAATAAATGGTCTGTTTATAATGTTTATATAGATAATGTAAGATTACCACGTTTAGGTGAAATCATTTTCGAAAATTTCCTGAAACAGAACACTAAAAATTTAGACTGGTCATTTACTAGTTTTTTACATCAATATTATCTTGAAGAAGAAAAATTAACAGAGTTTTGTAATGAATCTATGAAAATTGTACGATTTTCACAATCATTTATTGATTCTCACTGCTCCTTTTTAAATAAAATTAAAGGTCTGTTTTTCTTGAGAAATGACATAGTAGAAGAGTTTAAAAGTATTATGGAAATTGACTATAAACAAACACATTTTGGACCTTCAATAAAATATAAATATAGTGAAAGTGTTTCTACAAAAAACACACACTATTATATTTATGATGAACATGTTTTTGAATTAATTGTTGAAATAAATAAATATGGAGACGTTTATTCATTGAGAATGATTGTAACTGAAGGCTTTTTTAAACTTTTTCAATTTCTTAATTCTAGAATTTCAAATTCAGTCACATTTGTAAATTATGATCCAACGAACTTTCAAAGTTGTTATTTTATAACAATATATGATAAATTACAGATGAAAGTTTTTCCCATAGAAGATGACAGATGTTATGAAATCAAAATAACTTGGGATTTGCATGAGTACTAAATATAATATTCCTAAAATATTTAAGACAGTTCATTTATAAAAATTATCAGTTGAAATTACCATAAAAATAGTGTCTCTGATTTCGAATAAAAGTAGCATTTTAGACTATGAAAAATATAGAGTATTTAAAATTGGAGCTTAAAATTAAATTTTATACTAGTCATCTCACATAGATTTTTATCACATAAAGTTTGAACATCCTCATAAGTATTTGTTCTGTTTTTTTAAGTCTCATTTATATAAAAATAATTCACGGAAATCATTTTTTTAGGAAATCATAAAATAAATTAAGATGTTACTAGCGTAAGTATCGAAAACGAACCTGTTCAAACCGTTGTGTTAAAAGTAGAAAAATCGTTATTACCCTATATACAAACAAAACCTTTGCATGAATCACAATTCATTAAGCCGTTTAATGATAATTATGGATTGGTTGTTATTAAAGTAATACCCAATTACGAATTGGAATCCTTAATTTTGAGTTTTGGGGAACGAGTGGAAGTAATGGAGCCGGAAGTATTGAGGGAGAAATTGAAAGATAGGATTAAGAAGTTAAATACGATTTATTGATGAGTGCAAGTTGATTGCATAGAAAAGGAATATTTTCGAGGAAAAATTAAATGATATGATTAAGTTAAAGAAAGTTACAAAATTTTATGCACCACAAATATATAATACTTGGGCTAAAACTGGATATTTATATGAATTTGAAAATAATATCTCTTGGTTTTTGTGTGAGTATAGTATGTATAATAGCCCTGCTTTAATTTCAAAAAAATTTGATTTAGAAAACCAATTTGATAAAATTGTTTTTGGAGGTTATCAGACTTTTGAAGTAAAGGATGATGATCAAAAACCAGATTTCAAAATATTTTGTGACACCTTAATTTCAAAAGGTTTAATCAAGAAAGATTCTGATCTTTATTCTTTTTATTTAGAGATCTTTAAGGAAAATGAGCAATCTATTGGAATAGATAAGCTACTAGATAAAGACTTATTTAGTTTTTCATATTTAGGCCTTGAAAATTTCAGAAATATTACTGAATATCAAGAATTCTTTATTAAACCACTAACTTTTGTGACAGGTAAAAATAATTCAGGTAAAAGTTCAATACTCAAATCTATTTTATTATTAAGAGAAATGAAATATGATTATGAATCTGATAGGTTCTTTATAAATAATTCGTCTATCCTAAATATTGATGTAAATACGATAATAAACAGAATTTATGGTAATAATAAATTTAGTATTTCTTTGAATTTAGATCACAAATTAAGGTATTTCCCAAACGAAATATTAAAAGCAGACTTCAAATTTCAAATCATTACTTCTGAAAACATTATAGAACTAATAGAATTCAAAGTTGACTTTGTAAATCCTCATGAAGATTTTGATTTCATTTTAAAGCTGACAAGTGAAGAAAAAGAAGGTTCAGTTAAAAAAATATCTATTGAAAAAAGCATTTTTGAACAAAATGATGTTTCAAATGCAATAGATTTTGAATTTTCAGAAAAAGGAATGGGTTTTAATTTATTATTTGAATATGAAAACAAACACCTTCCATTAATTAATTTTCTTTCAACAAAAACGAACGAAAAAAAATTTATTATTGGTGAAAATGAAGATAATGATTTAGAGGATTTTTTAAACTCTATAACATCTTTTTCTCCAGATAAACTTAATTCTAAAATTAATTATATACCTAGTTTAAGGAGTCAAAATAAGCGAGAATTTGATGAGGATTCATTTACAGGAAAAGCACTAAGTAAATTACATATTGATTCAGAGGAAAGTGAAAAACTGAATAAATGGCTGGTTGAATTTGGATTCGGTACTGATAAAAAGGTTTTATTAAAAGATGGAATTTATAGTGCTTTTTTTGATGGAATAAATTTAGCAGATTGTGGCTTTGGTTACTTACAAATTTTAACTGTTCTAACCGAATCTTTTTTTGCATTTAAAAATGGTCAGAAAATTGTTTTCATTGAAGAACCCGAAAGTAACTTACATCCTGATTTACAAAGTAAATTAGCTGATTTTTTCTTTGATATATACAAGATTCATGGCACCCAATTTATCATTGAGACCCATTCAGAATATTTGATCAGAAAATCACAAGTTATTGTAAAGAAAAATGAAGATTCATATAATGACTTTATCATTCATTTTATTGATAAAAACGACAACTATCCAATTTATTATGAAAGTGATGGCTTTTTAACGGATACTTTTAAATCAAATTTTTTCGCTGAAACAATCTCAAATATTAAATCATTAAGAGAATGAGAAAGTATTATACTGATGGCGTTTCTAAATCAGTTGAATGGAAAGAAAATAAATCAATGATATTTTATTTTTTTAACGACATTAAACTGTTTGTTGAAACATATGATTTTGAATATAATGATTACACTTCAGAAACTGTTGAAAATAAATCATTGAATAAGGTTATATCAAGTGGTAGTAATAATGATTTTATTATTCTTTTAGAAATGGAAAAAGACATATATAGAGATTTTCAAAATCAATTATATTTATCTGATTTAGTTAAAAGTTTAAAAAATAAATCATTTGATTTGAAAATCTTTATTGGAAAACAAAGTTCCTATAATTTTAAAAATCCCTTAACTCTTTTTTCTAAGTTAATAAGTGATAAAAAAATAAATTTAGTTAAAAATACTCAAACAAATACATGTTTAATAGAAGACCCATATCTTAACGATAGTATTGAATTAATTAATTTGATTGGGGATTTAATAAATGTCGAAAACTTAATAATATTAAAATCAGTAGTTGACGAAAATATAAAAATCACTATGGAAAAAATTGAAAATAAAAATGTGTTTTTTATACCAATTACAAGATTTTTTGATAAAAAAAATAATAAGTTCAATCATAGATTTCATGATAGAAATATAATTACAAATGATTATTGGATTAATCTAGGGAATTCATTTAGAATAAATAATTTTTATACCCAAACTCAATTATTTTTAAATCCAAACTTTATAAATTTAGAATTTATAAAGTATAAAATTCAAGGTTCAGTGAATTTAATAAACCAACATTGTCCTCAATTAAAAGAATGTAAAATTGATGTGTTTGATTTTAATAGAAGATTTAATTTAAATGATATAAATTTTATATTTGATGAGTACATAAAATTATTCGATTCCATTCTAAAAAAAAAATATTTATTGATTTTTCAAAGTGATAAATTAAAATAAAAAATATTTTTATAATGTTTAATTAGTTGTTTTTAGATAATTGGATTACAATATATATTCAGATTATTTATTGATAGTGTATTTGTTGAGCTCACTTTTGAATTTAAAAAATGAAATCAGTAAATTCATATTTTTTAGCATTTAATCAATTAATTTCTATTTTTAGCGTATTGTAAACAATTTAATAAAAGATAAATATGAATAAAGAAAAATTAGTTGACGAAATAAAAATATTGTTCGAAATTATGTATTTACCAGTTGCAATTGCAAATAATAGATATTCTGGAGAGGACTTTATTAAAGTTGGTGTAGATATAATGAGGGAATCAAAAAGAAACAATGTTTTTGATGAACATAAATATTTAATAGCAAATACTTTAATAGATGAGTTTGATGAAAAAATAACCCCAAAATTGAATAAGGAACAAAAAGATAATTTAGCGTATATATTAACTGGAAAATC
>CALPOI020000106.1 GCA_943325145.2 Candidatus Planktophila lacus
ATAGATGATGATTTCTTACAAAATTATTTGAATGAATTTGTTTATAAGCTGAATAGAAGATACTTTAAAGATTTATTTTCTAGATTGTTAAAGATTTCTGTTAAGTATAGGTGGAATTATCTTGGGGAAAGATACGGATAAGCATATTAGTTTATCTTGAACATGTTGAAATATGTTTTCATCTGGGTCATCCAATAGGTTGATCAATGAGACTATTTCGTTCACATTCATTACTAATACTTACTTATTATAGTAATGATTCTATTATTTTATCCATGCTATAACCTTCCGCTTCTGCTCGATAGTTTCTAACCAAACGATGTCTTAAAATTGATTTAGCTACAGCTTGAACATCTTCTATGTCTGGAGATAATTTACCGTGTAACACAGCATGACACTTGGCTCCGATAATAAGGAATTGAGATGCACGAGGTCCTGCCCCCCAAGAAAGATAGTTTTTGGTAATATCAGTTGCAAAAGCCCCGTCTTTTCTCGTTTTAGCAACTAATTTTACTGCATATTCTAAAACGTGATCTGTAACTGGTATTTTTCGAATTAAATTTTGATGAGCAATTATTTCTTCCTCATTTAAAACTTGATTCACTTCAATGAAGTGATCTTCAGTGGTTGATCTAACGATTGCTAGTTCTTCAGTGTAGGATGGGTAATCTACCCAAATATTGAACATAAAACGATCAAGTTGCGCTTCTGGAAGAGGGTAAGTACCTTCCTGTTCTATAGGGTTTTGTGTTGCTAGCACAAAGAATGGATGAGGTAAGGTATACGTATTTCCACTAGCTGTAACATTCTTTTCTTGCATTGCTTCCAACAAAGCTGCTTGAGTTTTAGGTGGAGTACGATTTATTTCGTCGGCAAGAATGATATTACTAAACAAAGGCCCTTTTATAAATTTAAAATTTTTCGATTCATCTAAGATTTCAGAACCAATTATATCAGAAGGCATTAAATCGGGAGTGAATTGTATTCGATTAAAATTAAGACCTAATGCTTTTGCAATTGTGTTGACCAAAAGAGTTTTAGCTAGACCTGGAACACCCACTAATAAAGCATGTCCACGAGATAAAATTGCGATTAGGACTAAATCTACAACATCGTCTTGACCAACTATTATTTTATGAATTTCGTTCTTAAGGAGTTGATAGTCTTCACGTAATTTGTTTGCTCTGTCGATATCTTCCATTTTATTTATTTTTTCCAATTGTATTTGAATTTACAAGGACTAAAATCTTCGTCAATTCTAATAAATGCATTATTTATTTTATCGTTGATCCATTTTGAAAAAACTAGTTCTTTTTTAGAATGTTCACATGCTTTTTGAATCAAAGTGTAATCATCTTTAAGATTCGCTCTATGGGGTGAAGTTCTATCTGCTAATCGAACAATTCTTATACCTTGTTTCTTTTCGTTCATATCAAAATACATAGAAGGTTTTGTAATATCACCTTTTTCTAATGCATCAGTTAATAGATATATTTGTTGATCAACTTGATTTAACTCTTCCATACTCCATGTATTTTCCCCTGTGATAGGATTGGAGATAATACCCTTGTTTTGTTTTGTATTAACATCATTGGAAAATGCAGATACTGCTTGATCCCATGTTAGCTGATTTTCTTTCAATTTTTTGTAGCATTCTTCTATTTGAGTACTCGCTTTTGATAAACTAATATTATTAAATTCTGGCACAATTAATATGTGTCTACAGGTATAATCATCACCTTTTCTATCAATTAATTGAATAATGTGATAACCGTAATCTGTTTCGAAAACTTCACTTATTTCACCTTCTTTCAAACTAAATGCTGTTGTTTCAAAAGGTGCAACCATCATCCCACGACTTGCTGTAATTTTACCCCCCTGAGCTGCACTACCAGGATCTTGAGAATGAATTCTAGCTTGTGATTCAAAACTTTTTCCACCGATAATTTTTTCTCTAATTTCTTTTAATTTGTCAATTGCATTTTGTTTGTCTTCTTTTGTTATCTCGGGAAAAACTACAATTTGTTGAAAGCTTAATTTCGAATTAATTAAAGGGATACTATCTGTTTGTAGAGATTTAAAATAATTTTCAATCTCCTTAGGTGAAATAGTGATTCCACTAGAAATTTGTCGTTGCATTTCTTCTGTCATCAATCTCTTTTTGATGATTGGACGAAATTCGTTTTTAATTTGAGTGGTAGTTTTTTTATAAAACTCCTCCATTTTTTGACGACCCCCAATTTGATTTTCAATGACTCTGATTCTGTTTTCCATTTCTGAATCAACTTGATTATCAGAAATTTTAATACTGTCTATTTCAGCTTGATTTAAGAGTAAATTTTGAATCAATAAACTTTCTAGAATAGAACAATGTGAAGTAGAATCTAATTTTACATTTTCATTTTTAAGTTGATTTTTTTGAGTCTCGATATCAGATTTTAGGATAACATTTTCACCTATTTGAGCGATTATTTTATCAACTGTAATACTCTTTTGAGAAAAACTATTTGAAAATGAATAAAGTATAATTAGTGTGCTAAGTAAAATTCTCATCAATTTTGTAGATTATAGATATTTTCTTCAATAACTTTAAAACTATACTTTTTAGAAAGCTCTTCAAGCCAAGTTTGTTCTAAATAATTTTGATAATCGGTAATTACTAATCCCCTTGTTTCGTCTAATAATTTTGGAGTTGAAGGAATAAACATATCCACTTTTACAACATAAATTTTTTGACCGAATTGAATTGGAGAATTAACACCCTTTTTCAAAGTAACATTTTTAAGATAAGCAACATTTTCTTGCTCATATAAATTAGTTTTTACTGATAAGTTTAATTCAGTTGTATCATTAATTATGTTGAGAATATGCTTAGAATTAATAGTGTCATTTTTTAATAGTTTAACTACCTTGTCAGCAATTAATTGGTTTCCGCACTCATATATTGTTGCGTTAACACGGTCTTTCCACATGTAGTTAGATTTATTTGACTCATAATAATTTTTTAATCCAGTTGTATCTAGTGACGCTTTATTCCAAACTAAATCTGTCATAATTTCGTACAAAAGTACACCATCATGATATTCTTGCATTAACGCTTTAAATTCAGGATATTTAACTTCTAATTGTGATTTTTCAAAAGTTAATACTTCATAGTTTACCCAATTTTTAAATTGTTCATTAACAAGTTGTTTGATGGATGATTTTCTATGTTGTCTAAAGTTTTCTGTTAAGTAATTTGCGAACTCTTTTTGAGAAAATCCACGTTGTGAAATTTTAAATAATTCCTTGTTTGTAGTTAGTTTGTTACCATTCCAACCTCCATTGTAATAATTGGTATCGATGTTTTTATAAAACCATTTTAATCCTTTTTTAGACAAAGATTGGTAGTTATATTCTTTTTTTAATTTTTCAATAAATTGATTTTGAGAAATATGTACTCTTTCGTCTCGTTTTATTTTTGTGTCAATTTCTTTTTTTAATTTTTCAAAACTAGCAAGTGGTGTTAGATCGATTCGTTTAACAATATGGTATCCAAAATCTGTTTTGAAAGGTGCACTAAAATCGTTGTTGTTTTCTAATGAAAATGCGATTGTTTCAAATTCAGTTATCATTCTTGTTGTTGTACCTGTTCCAAATTCAGGAAGTAGTCCTCCTTTTTCTGAAGAGGATAAATCTTCTGAATAACTTTGAGCTAAATCTTCAAATTTCTCCCCGTTTTTGAGTTTTTCATAGATTTCCTGAATTTTATTTTCTGCATTTAGCTTTTCCTCCTCACTTGATTTCTCTGTGGCTGAAATCATGATGTGAGCTGCTTTCATTGTTCCTTTTGCGATTCTTGAGTCAGTTACTTTAATAATGTGATAACCAAACTTTGTACGAATAGGATAACAAATTTCTCCTATTTTAGTATTGTAAGCAGCATCTTCAAATTGAAATACCATCTGAAATGCCGTAAAGTAACCTAAATCTCCATTGTTATATTGAGCGGAGGGATCGTCCGAGTTTTCTCTAGCAAGTGCTCCAAAATCCTCACCCTTTTCGATTTTCTTTTTAAGCTGCATTATTCTGTTGTACGCTTCTAATGTATCAGCAGGTTGAGCATTTTCATCCACTTTAATAAGTATATGTGAAGCTCGTATTTCCTTTTTTAAACGTTCATAACAGTCAGTAATTAATTTTTCATTCTGATTTTTATCTGTCAAGTAGGGTAGAGAGAGCGTTTTTCTATAACCTGCCAATTCTGTTTTTAATTTAGGCAGGGTATCATATCCAAGTTGTTCAGCTTCTAATACTTTAAACTTAAATTTTCTGTATAAATTTAAATATTCATCAATAGATTGCTTATCAAATTTCGGATTGGAATTATTTTTTAAGTAAACTTTTAAAAATTCTGATTTAGTTATTGGTTTGTTATTAATCTCTAAAACTACAGGATCGTTATTTTGAGCAATTGTGTAGAAAGATAGTAAGCTACAAAAAGCAAAAAAGAATTTTTTTTTCATATTATCTAAGATTATAGTTAGGAGCTTCTCTAGTAATTGTAACATCATGTGGATGAGATTCTTTCATTCCAGCATTTGTAATTCTTACAAATTTTGCTTCTTTTAATTTTTCTATTGTTGGAGCGCCACAATATCCCATTCCAGCTCTTAGTCCACCGATTATTTGATAAACAACTTCAAATAAATTTCCTTTGTATGGAACTCTTCCAGAGATACCTTCAGGAACTAATTTTTTTACATCGTCTTCTGCATCTTGAAAGTATCGATCTTTAGAGCCTTTTTGCATAGCTTCTAATGAACCCATACCTCTATATGATTTGAATTTACGACCTTCATAAATTATTGTTTCACCTGGAGATTCTTCCACCCCAGCAAACATTGATCCTATCATTACAGTGTCTGCTCCAGCTGCTAATGCTTTAACGATATCTCCTGTAAATCGTATCCCTCCGTCTGCAATTACGGGTATACCAGTACCTTCTAAAGCTTTTGCAACTTCATTTATAGCGGTTAATTGCGGAACACCTACTCCAGCAATAATTCTTGTTGTACAAATTGAACCTGGTCCTATACCAACTTTTACGGCATTAGCTCCAGCTTCCACTAAATATTTTGCAGCCTCTGCAGTAGCAATATTCCCAACGATTATATCTAATTCTGGGTATATTTCTTTTACTTCTTTCAATTTTGTCACAACACCTTCAGTATGACCATGTGCTGTATCAATTACAATTGCATCAACACCTGCTTCAACCAATGCACTCACTCTTTCTATAGTGTCATGAGTTACACCAACAGCAGCAGCGACCCTCAATCTTCCAAAAGAATCTTTACATGAATTTGGGTATTGTTTTACTTTTATGATGTCTCTGTAGGTAATTAAACCTACAAGTTTCATTGCGTTATCAACAACAGGTAATTTTTCAATTTTATTTGCTTGTAAAATTCCTTCTGCTGTCGTTAAGTCTGTAGTATCATTTGCTGTAATGATATTTTTATGCGTCATTACTTCTTTGATAGGACGATCATTGTTTTTTTCAAATCTTAAATCTCTGTTTGTAACAATTCCCTTTAAGATTTTTGATGCGTCTACCACTGGAATACCACCAATTTTATTTTCTCTCATTAGCTGTAAGGCATCCCCTACTGTAGAATTTTCAGAAAGTGTTAATGGATCTAAAATCATTCCACTTTCAGAACGTTTTACTTTTCTGACTTCCAAAGCTTGTTCAGCGATTGTCATATTTTTGTGGATAACACCAATCCCACCTTGTTGTGCTATTGCTATTGCAAGGTTTGATTCTGTCACAGTGTCCATTGCCGCTGAAATGATTGGCGTATTTATATGAATATTTTGTGTGAATTTACTTTTTAATTGAACATCTCTTGGAAGGACTTTTGAGAATGCGGGAACAAGTAATACATCGTCAAAAGTTAAACCTTCTTGTACATTGTTTAGATTTGTGATGGACATGGGATTTTATTTTGTTAAATTGCACAAATTTATTAATATTTACGATGTATTTAGTAGTTTAACAAATATTTACTTTATGCGTACTTTTATTGGATTATTATTTTTTATTTTTTTTACGAATTTTTCAGTTTTTTGTCAAGATAAATTCATAAAAAATCATGATTTTTTCATTCAACTTTCAGGTGTTATTTTATCTTCGGATAGTTTACAACAATTGCCCTATGTTTCAGTACTAAATAAATCAACCAATCGAGGAATGATTTCTGATTTTTATGGCTTCTTTTCTTTAGTTGTTCACCCAAATGATACTCTTTATTTTAAAAGTTCGGGATTTAAACTTTCTTCATTTATTGTTCCTGATACTTTAAAACAGAACAGGTATTCAATTATTCATATGTTACAACACGATGTTTTAGAGTTGCCCGTCGTCAATGTTTATCCATGGCCTTCGGTTGAAGATTTTGCTCGTGCATTTATCTCTATGAAACCATATGATGATGCATTAAGACGAGCACAAGAGCAATTATCAGGAAAAAGTTTAGCTTTTATTGCAGCTACTATAGAAAATGATGCTTCTATGACTTATAGTTGGCAAAGAAATCAAAATTATTCTAAACTGTATTCAATGGGACAGATCCCTGCCAATAATTTGTTAAATCCTTATTCTTGGAGTAAATTCTTGAATGATTGGAAAAGCGGAAAATTAAAGAGAGAATAATTTATTCGTCCTCTTTTTTCTTCTTTGTTTTTTTCTTTTTGGGTTTGTCACTTTCCTCAAGTTCAATATCGTCATCTTCATTTTCTGTTGGTTCTTTTATGATTTCTGGAAATGTTCTGATTTCTTTTCCTTTTTCATTATATTCATGTTCTTCGATTAATTCACCTTTTTTATATACAGACTTAAGTTTTAATCTGCGATTATTAAAATACTCCTCAAATACTCCATTTTTTATATCTTTTTTCCAATTTTCTGAGATTTGAACAAAACCTTGATAATAGTAGGTGATAAATGGTCCGTTTTTAATATCGTCTGTCCAATTTTCCGTTTTTAGCAGTGTACCATCATCATAATAATAGGTTAGTACCCCATTTTTTTTGCCAAGGGAATAATTTAATTTTTCTACTACCTTTTCTTCTTTGTTAAATACAGTAAATTGTCCATCAAGTTGTCCTTTTGTGTAATGGATTTCTCTATGAATTTTCCCATTTGAATAAAATATTCTCTTTACTCCATTTAATTGGTCGTATTTGTAGGTTTCAAGAAGAGTTGTATCACCTTGTCGATTATAATATATATGTTTTCCATGTTTTTGTCCTAGCAAAAAATCCATTTCCCAGGCAACAATGTTTGTAGAATCATAAAAATATATCCATCTTCCGTTTTCATAGCCATCGACATGATGTCTTATAACCATTGGGCAACCAGATAGATATTTTGTCGTATCCGTACCAACTTCTTTTCCGTTTACAAAAGAAATTTTTCTTTCTCTAATTCCATTTTCAAAACAAGTTTCACAAGTTCCAGTATAAGGTTTTCCTCCAGTACTAGATAAATATAATTTGGCTCTATCATCGTATTCTAATTTAACATTACAGTCAACTACTCCCGCTAATTTACCACATTCCCATTCAAAATATTTGCCTTTTTTAGGTGATTTACTTAAACAATTTGATGGTTTTACTTGAATTTGAGCATTTAAATTTTGAATTATTAAA
>CALPOI020000107.1 GCA_943325145.2 Candidatus Planktophila lacus
AATGCCGTTGACGCCTATTATTTAACAGAATTAACAGAATGGTTAAGTACTTATTTTTAATTTTCGGTTACTTTTTTTTAGTTGCCAGTTGCGCAATGCAAGGAAGTATCAATGGCGGTCCCACCGATAAAAATGCGCCTTATATTATCTCAGAGAAATCTGAACCGATGCCGGGTACTGTTAATTTCAAAGCTTCAGAAATTAAATTAAAATTCAATGAGTTTTACCGATTGAATGAACCAAATACTTCTATGTTTATTGTTCCTCCAACAGTGAAATTAATTCCAATTGCGAAAGACAGAGAATTACTTATCAAGTTAGATGGACAGTTGAAAGACAGTACAACATATGCCATTTATTTTAATAAATCAATCAAAGACATTCATGAGGGTAATGATTCTTTATTGTCCTATGTGTTTTCAACAGGAAGTTATATTGATTCATTGACGTACACTGGAAAAGTAATGGACGCATTCAATCGAACTCCAGCCGCTAAATTAACATTGAGTTTAATTCCGGATACTGCAACAACATTTTCTCAAAAAGCACTTTATTTCTGTATGAGTGATGCGAATGGGGTATTTAAGTTTAAATACATCAAGCCAGGCTCCTATAAATTGGTAGCTTTTGCCGATGGGAACAATGATTTGATTCCTCAATCGTTTGAATATTCAGGGTTTAAATCGGCACCTATTCGAATCTTTACGAATGTCAACGATTCGATTCCTTTAGTTGCTTTTCCAAGTAAACCGAAACGTTCCATGCGTTCGAGTTTATTTCAAGGTCCTGGTTATTTTACAATCAGTGCGAATCACAATTTAAAAACGGCAAATTTCTATCACGAAGGCAAAACATTCACGCCCTCATTCATTCATCATTCCAACGATTCGATAAGTTTTTATCATTCACCTGCTGAGAAAGACACTTTTCAGTTAATTGTTTCACATGATTCAAAGTCGGACACCATAAATATTAAAACATATGAAAAAGAGCGAAAGAAACAACCGAAACTATTTCCACTATTAAAAACTGCATGGGGTCAGCCGATTGATTTTTCTTTTTCGGATGAGGTAGTTGCTATTTTGAAAGATTCTGTGAAAGTTTTTGCCAACGATTCGATTCCTGTAGTGGGAGCTTTTCAAGTAATCGATGGAAAATTGCGATTTACCTATACCTGGAAAGAAGGGTGGAAAACGATTGGATTTAAGTTTTTAACTTCTTCCCTAGTGTTTAAAAATTACAAAGAGAAGTTCAAAACAGAAATTAATGTCCCGATTTTTGATGAAAAAGAGGTTGGAACTTTGAGGTTTGTCACAAAAGAATTGAAGCCAGGTAGCTATATTGAATTATTAAAGGAAGGAAAAGTAATTGGTCGACATGCGATTGTTTCAAATGAAAAAGAGCATGTTTTTGACTATCTTGAAAAAGGAAATTATGGGATACGTTGGATTGATGACAGTAACTCTAATGGTTTATGGGACACTGGAGATTTAGCAACGAAACAACAACCAGAAGAGGTTAAATTATTTTCTGATATTATCGTTGTTCGTCCGAATTGGGAAATAGAAATTGTACTATCCAAAGACAAATGGCGTTAATTTTTGACAGAGCAGATCGATGAAAAATGCTTTTGCTTCATGGAAAATTTACCTAGCGATTTTTTCGGGATTACTGGTGACCGCTTATTTAATTTATTCCAATCTACAAGCCACTCATTTTATTAAAGTTGCTTCAAATCAAGGTACACATTGTTGGATTGATGGGAACTTAAACCGTAAAGTTGACGCAAATCTTGATATAGACTTTAAATTATGTAAATCAGGCCCTTACAAAAAAGAACAAATTTCTGATTTGTTGAAAGGATTGAATTGGGAATCGTCAACATTTTTATGGTTGGCATTAGCTGTTGTATGTATGTTTGGTAGAGATGTGTTTTACATGCTACGAATTAAAATTCTCACCAAAAATCAGCTAACTTGGAATTCTAGTTTTTATGTGATTCTACTTTGGGAGTTTGCTTCCGCATTGTCTCCGGGTGTGGTTGGAGGAGCGTCAGTTGCGATGTTTATCTTGAATAAGGAAAAGATAAATTTAGGAAGGTCGACTTCCATTGTGCTGATTACCGCATTGATGGATAATTTATTTTTTATTTTGTTAATTCCCATTGTGTTTTTATTTGTTGCTCCCAGTGTTGTTTTCCCAACCCATTCTTCTATTGATAAAAGCATTGCTGTTGTTTTTTGGATTGGTTTCAGCATCTTATTTTTAGTATGTTTCTTATTGTTCACAAGCATTTTTATTGCTCCAAAATCACTTGGAAGACTACTCTTATTTGTTTGTAAACTGCCTTTTTTAAAAAAGTTTACTGCAAAAGTAACTCAGTTAGATACTGACATTCAGACTTCTTCTAATGTTTTAAAAAATGAACCTTGGAAATTTTGGATGACTAGTTTTCTTGCTACATTAGGTTCTTGGTCGTGTAGGTATTTGGTCATTAATTGCATTCTTGCTGCCTTCTTACCGCTTTCGTTTTCCCAACATTTTTTTGTTTTGGGCAAACAACTGGTGTTATGGTTATTTATGTTGGTTAGTCCAACACCAGGGGGGAGTGGAATTGCTGAGTTTGCCTTTGGGGAATTGTTAGGAGAGTTGAGTAATTCAGCATTATTAATTATTGCACTTGCCATCATTTGGCGATTGATTTCTTATTTTCCTTATCTAATTATTGGAGCTGTTATTTTGCCTAAGTGGTGGAGTAGGTTAAGTAAGCACAATCAATTAGATTGAATTTAGTAAAATCTAGCCATCACTTCGTTCATAATATATTAGACACAAAACAAATAGTTTAATTATCTGTTTTAATCGTGTAATAAGAAGGCTTTAAACGTAATTTCAGAGAACATGATTTATTTTAATATAATGTTAATCAATTCATTATGATTTAAATATCGAATATAAAGATGTTTTCAAAGTATTTTTGGATAATTCATATTATAAACATTAATTTTGCTACATTCTAACTTATTAATTTTTTATGGCTACAGATTTATATACACATCCTGATTATTACAACATGGATGATTTGTACACTGAAGAACAATTATTAGTACGTGATGCTGCGCGTGCTTGGGTGAAAAAAGAAGTTTCTCCAATTATCGATGAGCATTATGAAAAAGCCACATTTCCTAAGCATTTGTTAAGAGGTTTAGGTGAAATTGGTGCTTTTGGTCCTTACATCCCTGAAGAATATGGAGGTCCAGGTTTGGATCAAATTTCTTACGGGTTGATTATGCAAGAGTTGGAAAGATGTGATTCAGGATTGCGTTCAACAGCTTCTGTTCAAAGTTCTTTGGTAATGTATCCGATTTGGAAATACGGAAACGAAGAGCAAAGAATGAAATATTTGCCAAAATTAGCGACAGGTGAAATGATGGGTTGTTTTGGTTTAACTGAACCAGACCATGGATCAAATCCTGGTGGAATGATTACCAATTTCAAAGATGCTGGAGACCATGTTATCTTGAACGGTGCTAAAATGTGGATTTCGAATGCTCCTTTCGCTGACATCGCAGTGGTATGGGCAAAAGATGAGTCAGGAAGAATTCATGGTTTAGTTGTTGAAAGAGGAATGGAAGGTTTTTCTACACCTGAAATGCACGGAAAACTTTCTTTAAGAGCTTCTTCAACAGGTGAATTAATTTTCGTGGACGTGAAAGTACCGAAAGCAAATATTTTACCTAATAAATCTGGTTTAGGTGCTCCACTTGGATGTTTGGATTCAGCTCGTTTTGGAATCGCATGGGGTGCTTTAGGTGCTGCTATGGATTGCTACGACCAAGCTTTGAGATATTGTAAAGAAAGAACACAGTTTGGTGTTCCAATTGGATCGTTCCAATTACAACAAAAAAAGTTAGCTGAAATGATTACTGAAATTACGAAAGCTCAATTGTTAACATTCCGTTTGGGTCAATTAAGAAATGAAGGTAGAGCTACTTCTGCTCAGATTTCTATGGCGAAAAGAAATAACTGTGAAATCGCATTGAACATTGCACGTGAAGCACGCCAAATTCATGGTGGAATGGGAATTACTTCTGAATATTCTATGATGCGCCATATGGCAAATTTAGAGTCAGTTGTAACCTACGAAGGTACACACGACATTCACTTGTTAATTACAGGAATGGATGTAACTGGTATTCCAGCGTTCACTCGTGACATGCCAGATTTATCTAATATGAAATAATTTTCTTACATTAGAATTCGTTAAGGCTCTCAATTTTTGAGAGCCTTTTTTAATGCGCAAAACATTTAACTATTTTCATTTTCAACAATTAAATCGCTGTTTTGGATTTGCAATCCTACACTTACACTTGGCCTCTTAATTTACAAACGTCTAGCTGTGTTGGATTTGCAATCCTACACTTACACTTGACCTCTTAATTCACAAATGTCCCTTGCTGTGTTGGATTTGCAATCCTATACTTTACTCAATATTTAAAAAGTTTTTATGGTTGTAACCATAAAAACTTTTTAAATATTATTATTTTTGTGGTTATGAGTATAAATATAATGAAGAAAAGAACTGCTTATTTATCTAAAATCGTTGATTTTATAGATAAACCATTCATTAAAGTCCTTTCAGGAATACGAAGAAGTGGCAAATCTTCTTTATTGTTGTTATTAAAAAATGAGATTCTTCAAAAAGGGAATGTAGAAAGTCAAATTATCTACATCAATTTTGAAAGTTTTATGAATAGCGATCTCACAGATGCTAAAATACTCTATGAATTCGTAAGAGAGAGAATAACTGGGGATAATCGCTATTATTTATTGTTAGACGAGATTCAAGAGGTCAAATATTGGGAAAAAGCAGTCAATGCTTTTTTGGTCGATTTCAATATAGACATCTACATTACAGGTTCAAATTCTCATCTTCTTTCATCTGAGTTAGCTACGTTGATAGCGGGTAGATATGTTGAATTTCAAATTCAAACACTTTCGTTTAATGAATATTTAGATTTTCATCAAATTCAATCTAAAGAACAAGAAATTCTTGCAAAAAGTTTTGATAATTATTTGAAAATTGGAGGGTTTCCTGTAATACATACAGGCGATTATTCATACGAAAACGCATATAAAGTGGTGTATGATATCTATTCTTCCGCTGTTTTAAGAGATACGATACAGCGATATCAAATTAGAGATCTCGAATTATTAGAACGAGTTGTTAAATATGTCTTTGATAATGTAGGTAATAGTTTTTCTGGTAAGAATGTTTCTGACTATTTTAAAAGCCAACACAGAAAAGTAGATGTAAATACGATTTATAATTATTTAAAAGCTTTAGAAAGCGCATTTATTGTGTATAAAATTCCGCGATTTGACATAAAGGGTAAAGAAATACTAAAAACACAAGAAAAATATTTTGTTGGAGACCCATCTTTGATTTATGCAGTCATGGGATACCGTGAAAGGATGATAGGAGGAATTTTGGAAAACATAGTGCTATTGGAATTAAAAAGGCGTGATTATAAAGTTTTCGTTGGAAAATTAGGAACAAAAGAAATAGATTTTGTTGCTGAAAAAGGAAGTTCACGCATTTATATTCAAGTAGCTTATTTATTAATTGAACAATCTACCATAGAAAGAGAGTTTTCACCATTAAAAGAAATAGCTGATAATTACCCAAAATTTGTTGTTACAATGGATAAATCTTGGAGCGATACAGAAGAGGGAATACACCATTTAAATATTGTCGATTTTCTGCTGATGGAGTCCTATTAACATAAATGCCGCATTGATTAAAATTGATATTCGAACCTTCAAATTTGGATTTTGCTATTCAATAATAAAAAATTAGAATTAGAACTAAAATTCAGAAATAAAATAAGTTGTTAAAAAAAAAGATATATCTTTGCACACAAATTCAGAAATTACACTTAAAAGGCACCATATGTCGCATATTCAAGGTAAAATTTCACAGGTAATCGGCCCTGTGGTTGACGTTAGCTTCGAAAAAGGAGTAGAGCTTCCAAATATTTACGATGCATTGGAAGTAAGAAAAGAAAACGGAACTCGCGTAGTTTTAGAGGTTCAATCTCACATTGGTGAAAGTTCAGTTCGTGCCATTTCAATGGACTCTACGGATGGATTTACACGTGGTATGGTTGCTATTTCGACTGGAACGGGTATTAAAATGCCAATCGGTGAGCAAATCAAAGGACGTTTATTTAACGTAGTTGGTGAAGCGATTGATGGTATCAATGAAGTGAGCAACGAAGGTGGTTTATCCATTCACCGTGATGCACCAAAATTTGACCAGTTATCTACTGCTACTGAAGTATTATTTACTGGTATCAAAGTAATTGACTTAATTGAGCCTTATGCAAAAGGAGGTAAAATTGGTTTGTTCGGTGGTGCGGGTGTTGGTAAAACAGTATTGATCCAAGAATTAATTAATAATATCGCTAAAGGACACGGAGGTTTATCTGTGTTTGCTGGTGTAGGTGAGCGTACACGTGAAGGAAACGATTTACTTCGTGAAATGTTAGAATCTGGAATTATCAAGTATGGTGAAGGATTTATGCATTCAATGGAAGAAGGTGGATGGGATCTTTCTAAAGTTGATTTGAACGAAATGAAAGAATCTAAAGCTACTTTCGTTTTCGGTCAGATGAATGAGCCTCCAGGAGCACGTGCTCGTGTTGCATTGTCTGGTTTGACATTGGCAGAGTACTACCGTGATGGTGAAGGTGACGGACAAGGAAAAGATATCCTTTTTTTCGTTGATAACATCTTCCGTTTTACACAAGCTGGTTCTGAGGTATCTGCATTATTAGGGCGTATGCCTTCTGCAGTAGGTTACCAACCAACATTGGCAACTGAGATGGGTGCGATGCAGGAAAGAATTTCTTCAACTAAAAATGGTTCGATTACTTCAGTTCAAGCGGTATACGTACCTGCGGATGACTTAACCGATCCAGCGCCTGCAAATACATTTGCGCATTTAGATGCAACTACTGTATTGTCTCGTAAAATTGCTGAGTTAGGTATTTACCCAGCGGTGGATCCATTGGATTCTACTTCTCGTATCCTTTCTGCTAAAGTATTGGGTGATGCACATTACAATTGTGCTCAAAACGTGAAACAAATTTTACAACGTTACAAAGAATTACAAGATATCATCGCCATCTTAGGGATGGATGAATTGTCTGAAGAAGATAAATTAATCGTTCACAGAGCGCGTCGCGTTCAACGTTTCTTATCTCAACCTTTCCATGTGGCTGAGCAGTTTACAGGTCTTCCGGGTGTATTGGTTGATATTCAAGACACAATCAAAGCGTTTAACGACATTCTTGACGGTAAATTTGACCAATATCCAGAGGCGGCATTCAACTTGAAGGGTGGGATCGAAGATGTGATCGCTGCAGGAGAGAAAATGTTAGCTGAAGCTTAATAACCTTTAGATATGAAATTAGAAATTATCACTCCAGAAACAAGTCTTTTTAAAGGAGAAGCGTCAAGCGTTACTCTTCCAGGATTAGACGGAATGTTTCAAGTGTTGAATAATCACGCACCTATCATTTCTTCATTGAAAAGCGGAGAGGTCATTTTCGATTTAAATGGAAATGAAGCTCAGGCA
>CALPOI020000108.1 GCA_943325145.2 Candidatus Planktophila lacus
ATTCATTTTTTATTGAATCACAGAAAAATAACAGCTTTTTTTTCGGAATATTCATCCTGTTGTCATTTGAAGTTTTCCGATTTCATAAATTTAAAAAATTTGAATTTTTACTTTTGCATTTATCTCATTCTTTTTTCTTCTTTTTATTCTGTACCTTTGTGGGGTTATATAAAACTATTTTTATGATACTAGGTGTAGTAGGTCCTTGGCAAGTAATTTTAATTGTTGCATTATTATTATTATTTTTTGGAGGTAAAAAAATTCCAGAACTAATGAAAGGATTAGGTCAAGGGATGAAAGAATTCAAAGACGCATCTAAAGGAGAAAATTCTTCAGAAGAGAAAAAAGACGCTTAATTCGAGTTCGTTATGTATAAAAATTTTGCTGAAGTTAAGTTAGCGCTTGCTTCGGGAGTTTCTTTATTGGACATTGTTAATACTTATTTAAATCGTATAGAAGCTACAAAAGAGTTGAATGCGTTTCTAGAAGTTTTTAATGAAACTGTTAAATCAGAGGCTGTTCGAGTTCAAGATAAAATTCACAATGGTACTGCTGGAGTTTTGGCAGGAATGATTATTGGAATAAAAGACAATATTTGTTATAAAGGGCATAAAGTTTCTGCTTCTTCAAAAATATTAGAAGGTTTTGAGTCTTTATACACTGCTACTGCTTTGCAACGTTTATTGGACGAAGATGCAATAGTTATAGGAAGATTAAACTGCGATGAATTTGCAATGGGGAGTTCGAATGAAAATTCAGCTTATGGACCTGTTAAAAATGCATTAGATTTTACCCGTGTACCTGGTGGTTCTTCTGGTGGTTCTTCAACAGCTGTTGCAGGAAATTTGTGTACAGTCGCATTGGGAAGTGATACAGGAGGCTCAATACGTCAACCTGCCTCTTTTACAGGTGCTTACGGAATTAAACCAACTTATGGTCGTATTTCAAGGTATGGGTTGATAGCCTATGCATCTTCATTTGATCAAATTGGTGTATTTGCCAATACGCTTGAAGACACAGCTTTGGTAACACAAATCATGGCTGGAAAAGACGAGAACGATAGTACTTCATCATCGAAAGATGTCCCGTCCATGGTAGTACCACCAATTAATAATAAATTAAAAATAGCTTATATACAAGAAACAATCGACAATGAAGGCATTGATCAAGAGGTAAAAGATCGAATGTTGGAGATTTTTGAAAAATTACGTGCGGATGGCCATCAAGTAGCATCTGTTTCTTTTCCATATATGGAATACATGGTACCGACTTATTACGTTTTATCAACTGCAGAAGCTTCTTCAAATTTATCTCGTTTTGATGGTGTTCATTATGGTTACCGTTCAAAAGAAGCTGTGGGGGTAGAGGCGACATATAAAAAATCTCGTACAGAAGGTTTTGGACCTGAAGTAAAACGTAGAATAATGGCAGGTACGTTTGTTTTATCTCATGGTTTTTATGATGCTTATTATACCAAAGGACAAAAAGTAAGACGGGTATTACAAAATAAAACGAAAGAAATTTTTGAAGATTTTGATGTTGTATTAACACCTACGACACCCTCAACAGCTTTTAAATTGAATGATGTAAAAGATCCAATACAAATGTATTTGCAAGATATTTTTACAGTGCATGCCAATTTAACAGGAAATCCAGCAATTTCTTTACCGCTAGGAAAATCAGCAGAAGGTTTACCATTTGGAGTACAGGTAATGACCTCACCGTTTACAGAATCTTTACTTTTTGGTTTTTCTGCTCAGTTAGAAGAATTAGTAAGTTAAAATTTGGTGCATGAAACAGTTCTTGGTTTATATAGTTGTTTTATTTGGGTTTTCAATTGGCTTGAATGCCCAAAGACAACCTAAACCAACTGTAAAATCTCCATTAGATAGCGATGCGTTTATCGAAATGATGGACAATACTTTAAGTGATTACTATGCTCAATTCGCCAAGGAACCAAATTTTGATTCCATTATAAACACTTTAGAGTTTGAGGAAAATGAAATTGGAGAAGTTTCTGATTCAATTTACTGTGAGCGATTAGAAAAATTAAATAATCTTACCCCTTTTCATTTAGATTGTAACGAAATTACTCTAGGAATGATTCGTTTTTTTGTTAAAAACAGAAGAGGTTTTACAAAGATTGTTTTAGGTCGTTCAAAATTATATTTTGATTTGTATGAGGCTACCTTAGCAAAGCACGATATGCCAATAGAATTAAAGTATTTATCAGTGATTGAGAGTGGATTACGTCCACAAGTTAAATCTCCTGCCGGAGCATTAGGCTTATGGCAGTTCATGTATGGTACTGGTAAAAATTATGGATTAATAGAAAATTCATATGTTGATGAACGTATGGATCCTGTTAAATCAACTGAAGCAGCATGTAAGTTTTTAAAAAAATTATTTGGAATCTATAACGATTGGAATTTAGCTTTGGCAGCATACAATGCTGGACCGGGAAATGTAAATAAAGCAATTAGAAGATCAGGTGGTAAAAGAACTTACTGGGAGGTTCGTCCTTTCTTACCAAGAGAGACACAAGGTTATGTACCTAATTTTATTGCTGCGACTTATTTAATGACTTATCACACCCAACATAATATTGTTCCTGCTACGAATAAGCACCATTTTTATCAATTAGATACGATTTGTTTGAGTAAAGCAATACACATGTCAACGATTGAGAAGTTAACAGGATGGAGTGAAAGTGAAGTTGCAGCGTTGAATCCAATTTATAAAACGAAATATGTCCCTCAGACAGAGCCTAAACAATGTATTACTGGTCCTATTAAGGAAATTGGTAAGTTGGTGAGTGTTGTAGATTCTTTATATAATTTAGAAAAAAGCATTTATTTCCCTAAACCTAAACCAGTTATAGTTCCTCCTGTCGACTCGTTGAAGAATGTGAGTGATACAATAGTTATTCCTTCAGTTGTTTCACAAGATACTGTGGTTAAATCCGTTAACAAGTCAGTTAAAAAATCAGCAATCGTTTGGCATAAAGTGAAACGCGGTGAAACATTAAGTACAATTGCTGCGGCTTACGGTGTTCAATTAGATCAAATTAAAAAATGGAATTATTTACGTTCAAATGTGGCTCCTAAAGGAAGGTGGTTAAAGATTTTAAAATCAGATGAAGATAAAGTCCCTGAAAAGGTAGTTGAGACTGAGATTATAAGTGCTGTTCAAGAATCTGTTCAATCGAAAAAGAATAAAATTATTCAAGATTCAATTTCAGCCAATAATAAGTCTTCAGTAAAAACTAAATTGAATAAAGTCGAGAAGAAACAAGTTGTGGATACTAATGAGTTACTTGCAAATAAAATTAACGGGAAAAATCAAAAGTCAAAAACGAATGAAGTAGTAAAGAATTCAACTAAGCAGTTAGTAGTAGATACAAGTGTAACGGTTTTTCATACTGTGTTGAAAGGAGAATTGCTATCTAAAATTGCAGAGAAGTATTCTGTTACAGTAAATGATATTACTAAATGGAACAATTTAACTTCGAGTTCTGTTATCGCAGGACAAAAGTTAAAGATTATTACAAAAGTTCAATTGCCAGTATTGGAAGTTAAAACACCTGTAAAACAAACTGTTGTTAAGCCTAAAGTGGTTGTTCCGGCTAAAAAGTATTATACGGTAAAACCTGGTGATATGTTTAACCGACTGGCTGAAAGTCATGGATTGACACCCCAACAATTACATGATTTAAATTCTGGAATTGATCCAAATACTATTCGTGTAGGTCAAATTTTACGTGTAAAGTAAGCTACTCTTTATGGTTGTTTCGATTTCTATTGTCATTATTACGTTTAATGAAGAAAAAAATATAGGTAGGTGCTTGTCATCACTTAAAGATTTATCCGATGATATAGTAATTGTTGATTCTTTTTCTACTGATAGTACAGAAGCCATTTGTAAAGAGTTTGGAGTTCGATTTGTACAGCATGTATTTGAAGGACATATTGAACAAAAAAATTGGGCGATTACACAAGCAAAGTATCCATACATATTATCGTTAGACGCCGATGAGGTCGTTTCTGATGAATTGTATACTTCGATTAAATCAGTGTTGTCAAATTGGAAGAGTTCTGGTTATACAATGAATCGTCTTACAAATTATTGTGGTCATTGGGTAAAACATTGTGGTTGGTATCCAGATACTAAACTACGTTTATGGGATGCACGTTTGGGAGCTTGGGGAGGTGATAATCCGCATGATAAATTTGAAATGTATTCTAATGACACTAAAACATCCCATTTAAAAGGTGATATTCTTCATTATAGCTACTATTCGTTAGACGACCATTACAAGCAAGTTGCTTATTTCACAGATATTTTAGCAAAAGCTCAGTTTCATAAAGGTAAAAAAGCTCCGATATTTATTTTATTATTTAGTCCAGTTGTAAAGTTTATAAAAGATTATTTTATTAAATTAGGTTTTTTAGATGGTAGAGTAGGTTTTCGAATTTGTCGTATTTCTGCTTTTGCTACGTTTACTAAATATAGAAAATTACGTCAATTAATCCATTCAAATACGTCGCTATAGAATGAAGTTACCAGTTGATTTTTCAAATAAAACTTTTTTGATCAGTCGGACTGATAGTATTGGTGATGTAATGTTGACATTACCTCTATGCGTTTGGATTAAAAGGACATTTCCATTTTCTAAAGTTATTTTTTTAGGGAGTACTTACACACTTCCCGTATTTGAATGTTTACCTGAGATTGATGAGGTTTGGGAATTTCAATCGTTACAAAATCGACCAACTGCAGAGTTGAATCGATTTATACAAGACGCAAAAATTGATATCTGTATCCATGTATTTCCGAAAAAAGAAATTGCTTTTTGGATGAAAAAAGCAAAAATTCCATTTCGTATTGGTACTTCACACCGTGTTTTTCATTTTTTAACCTGTAATATTCGACCAAATTTTACACGTAAAGGTTCTTCGTTACATGAATCACAGTTGAATTTTGAATTGCTACGTAGTATAGGACTTCAACAATTACCTAAGTTGGTAGAGTTAAGTTCTTATTTAAGCTCATTTAAGGTTCCTTTTATAGATTTACCAGAAACATTGAATCATTTTATTGAATCTGCTCAAAAGATGGTGTTATTACATCCAAAATCTCAAGGAAGTGCATTGGAATGGGGAATTGAAAATTATATTGAATTGTCAAATCAATTGTTATCTGAAGGATATTCTGTAATATTCACTGGTACAGAAAAGGAAGGAATTCAATTTAGGCATTTGATTCCGATTCATTCTAATTGTTATGATTCTACGGGTAAATTATCATTATCACAATTAATCGTATTGATTTCTAAAGTTCAATCATTAGTTGCGTGTTCAACAGGACCTTTGCATATAGCTGGAGTTCTTAGTATTCGAGCTGTAGGTTTGTTTTCTCCAAGAAAACCAATACATCCTGGAAGATGGCAGCCTTTGGGTCCGAATGTTAAAGTATTAGTAAAGGATGACAAATGTCCGGTTTGTGCTGCTAAGAAAGTGTGTAGTTGTATTGAGACTATTTCTGTTGTTTCAGTATTCAGTGCGTTGACGAACGATTAACCAAAAGTTTTCGTCATCTTTATTTACTACTTATGCTATATCTTATAGCTTTCATTCTTTTCCAAGCGATTAAGTGTCTTTGTTTGTAGAGCCACAAACTTCCTAAATCTAGACCGAAGTAAAAGAAACTAATTCCTGAAGGTGGGTTTGCGCTTTTCAAAAATGGAATGCAGTCAAATGCTGTTGAAGGCCATTTCCAACATGCATATCGTGTTCCAATAATTTCTAAAAATGCAACAACAATGAACATTGTATAGTAAAACAATCGTTCTTTTGGTTTATTTCTTAACAACCAAATTATAAGAATTGAAAGAACAAATCCAAATACATCCTTTCCTAATAGAAGAAATACGCAGCTATAGATCACTATAAATACTTTAAATAAAAATTCAATTTTATCTTTTGATTGTTGAATCGGAGCTTTTCGTGTAAAATAATAGGTTACGATGTAAATAATTGCATGGCCTGGTGGTACGTATATAGGCACATTTTTTAATCTATACGTATACATTTCAAATCCTAATGAAAAAAGATACTCCCCAACTGTACCAATGATCAGTGCGTAGAGCATTAATTCTTTCGCTCTTTTTGTTCCTTTTAGGATTAAAAACACAAACACAATGAGCATCAGAATATTTGCAATCGATTGTCCATAAACAGCGTATTTAATGAAATAGGTACTGTCAAAAAATAATCCAAACGCTATGAATAAGAATAGGAGTCCTAGTGTTTCAAACGATGCGCGAACGATAGTTTTCATTGGGAATTTTGAAGTTGCAAATGTAATTCAAAAATAGTTAGAGATAATAAGCTTTCTTTTTCAGTTATAAAGTTAGCTCAGAATATTTATTTTAATCGTTAATAAACGGTTGATAGAATGAAATAATATCGTAATATTGCAATATACTTTTATATCTTTATGGGAATCACTAAATCAGAACATTTTACTGAACATCAAAACACGATGGCAAATGCATTAAAAGCTTTAGGACATCCAGCTAGAGTTGCCATTGTAGAGTATTTGATTCAACACAAACAATGTATTTGTGGGGACATCGTTTCTGAATTTCCGTTATCTCAAGCAACTATTTCTCAACATTTAAGAGAATTAAAATTGGCGGGGATAATCCAAGGAAGTATTGAAGGTAATTCAAAATGTTATTGCCTCAATTCGGAGGTAATTACAAAAATATCCCAATTTTTAGGGTTTGCAATTGACTCAGTAAATGCTTCAAAATGTTGTGATTAATAAGAATGTATTTTTTAAACTTAAAACTATAAATTATGAAACTTTCAGCACTTAAACCATTATTAACTAATTTAGAATCAGTAACATTTATTCTACCAAATGGTTCTTTGGTACCACCTCATTTTCATGTGACAGAAGTAGGTCAAACACTTAAAAAGTTTATTGATTGCGGGGGAGAAGTTCGCGAAGAAAAAGTAATCAATTTTCAATTATGGGAAGCAAACGATTTTGACCATTGTTTAGCACCTCAAAAATTACAGAGCATAATAGCATTGTCTGAGAAAGTTTTAACTATTGAAGATGCTGAAATTGAGGTTGAATACCAACAAGAAACAATCGGAAAATTCAACTTGGAATTTGATGGCGCTCATTTTTTATTGGTTCCAACAAAAACAAATTGTTTAGCTCAAGATAAATGTGGTATACCTGCTGAAAAATTAAAAGTGAATTTAACAGAATTAACTACCAAAGCTACTACTTGTACACCAGGTGGTGGATGTTGTTAATCGCTCATTACTTTTTATTCAAAATTTTATTACAATGTATCCAAAGATAAAATCCATCTGTGATGAACTTATTTTGCAGTTTGACTCAATTTCATCGGAGAGAAAACAAGTATTAACAACTATTTCAGAATACATTCAACAAAAGAAATCAGAAGGCCTACCAATTCAATTGATGTTTGTGTGCACTCATAATTCA